>CAMTOT010000259.1 GCA_947074165.1 uncultured Bacteroidales bacterium | reverse complement strand
CTTGATTATGTTCACACCTCTTGTTATAATTTTCTTTATAATACTCCTTTCTGATTCAATATTTTTCAAACTGCTGAGAAAGCATTTCAAAACAGGAACAATCACAAAATATCTTTGGTTCGGACAAAGTGCTATGTCTCTGCTGTTTATTATTATAATTTTATCAGGTATAACATTAAACTTTATAAGTTACGAGACACTCTTCTCACTAATATTTTATATTCTACTGACCACAATTCCCAAACTTGCGTTTCTCGTATACGCAGTTTTCGCGATATTACCACTTACAAAACTAAAAAAAGCAGGACGTATAAGCTTTCTTGTTGGAGTTGTCATTGCGCTTACAAATTTTCTTGGTTTAATATACGGACGAATTAAAGGTGTAACTGATCTTGAGATTATTAAAGAAGATATATATTCCCCTAAGCTACCGCACTCATTTGACGGGTTTAAAATTGTGCAGATTACAGATATGCATATAGGCGGGTTAATCAATTATCGGTCATATCTAGAAGACGTGATATCTAAAATAAATGAGCAGAACCCCGATATAGTTTTATTTACGGGAGATTTAGTAAACTCTCTTAACTCTGAGATTACGCCTTTTATTGATATTTTGTCGAAAATAGAATCTAAATACGGAGTATTCACTGTAATGGGAAACCATGATTATGGTGATTATTTTCAATGGGAAACCGAAGATGACAAAAACGATAACCTGGCAGCTTTTAAAAATACTCAGAAATTAATAAAATGGGATATGCTCGACAATGAGAGCCGGTTTATAACAAAAGGTAATGATACAATAAATATTATTGGAGTCGAAAATTGGGGCGAACCACCATTCGGACAGCACGGAGACCTGAAAGAGGCCATGAAAGATATTAATCAAAAAAACTACTCTATTCTTCTATCTCACAACCCTGTACACTGGAGAGAAGAAGTTATCCCGGGCACTGAGATTGATATAACATTCTCCGGACATACTCACGCTATGCAGTTTCAGATAGGCAGCTACTCTCCATCTTCGCATAGATATAATGAATGGGCAGGTATTTATACCGAAGGCAATCAAACGCTTGTGGTAAACAATGGCATCGGGTACACTTTAATACCTGTCAGAATAGGGGCTTCACCTCAGATTTATGTCATAACATTAAGAACTGAATAAAACAAAATATATGCAGACGCAATTTTTTTCAATAATATCAAAATCGCTTAATATAAGCGAAAAGCAGGTAACAAATACTGTGAAACTCCTTGAAGAAGGGGCTACTATACCTTTTATCAGCCGATACAGAAAAGAAGTAACCGGCGCTCTTGATGAGATTCAGGTTGCAGCAGTTAAAGATGCGTTCGATAAGCTTACAGAACTTGCAAAACGAAAAGAGACTGTTATCTCAACTATAGAGGGACTTGATAAAATGACTCCCGAGTTGAGAAAACGAATTGATAATTGCTGGGACTCAACAGAACTTGAGGACATTTACCTACCCTACAAACCAAAGAGAAGAACAAAAGCGGAAATAGCAAGAGAAAAAGGTCTCGAACCGCTTGCCACCTTTCTTTTATTTCAGAATCCTGGAGACATTACACGCCGTGCTGAGCAATTTGTAAAAGGTGATGTAAAAGATACAGACGATGCTTTAAAAGGAGCAAGAGATATTATCGCCGAGATTGTCAATGAAGACGAGAGAGCCAGAAATCAGATCAGAAACACATTCGCCAGAGAGGCTATCATATCTTCAAAGGTTGTGAAAGGAAAAGAAGAAGAAGGCAGTAAATATAAAGACTACTTCGATTGGTCAGAACCATTAAAACGATGCTCTTCCCACCGTATGCTGGCTCTTCGCAGAGGCGAAAACGAAGGCTTCTTAAGAGTGACCATATCACCTGAAGATGATGAAACCGTACTTGAAAGACTAAAAAGAATATTTGTAAAGAGCAATAATGAGGCTTCTTCTCAGGTTGAAACTGCTATGACAGATGCCTACAAAAGATTACTGAAACCATCTATTGAGACAGAATTCTCTTCACTTGCGAAAGAAAAAGCAGATGAGGAAGCCATACGCGTATTTGCTCAAAACTTAAAACAACTGCTACTTGCTGCTCCTCTTGGGCAGAAACGAGTGCTTGCTATTGACCCTGGATACCGTACCGGATGTAAGATTGTATGTCTTGACGCTCAGGGCAATCTGATCCACAATGAAACGATCTACCCGCATCCGCCTCAAAATGAAAAAGCGATGGCGGCAAAGAAACTCACAAAACTTGTTGAGCAATATAAAATCGAAGCAATATCAATAGGTAACGGTACGGCAAGTCGCGAAACGGAAAGCTTTGTAACAGGTCTGAGATATGACCGCGAGTTGCAGGTCTTTGTAGTGAGCGAAGATGGAGCCTCTATATACTCGGCTTCAAAAATAGCACGTGAGGAATTTCCTGAATACGACGTAACTGTACGTGGCGCTGTATCTATAGGCCGACGTTTGATGGATCCTCTTGCGGAGCTGGTAAAAATTGATGCTAAATCCATTGGAGTTGGTCAGTATCAGTATGACGTAAATCAGACAGCTTTAAAGAAATCGCTTGATCAGACTGTTGAAAACTGTGTTAACCAGGTTGGTGTAAACGTCAATACCGCAAGCAAACACTTACTTACATATGTTTCAGGACTTGGTGCTACTCTGGCACAAAACATCGTAAACTACCGAGCTGAAAACGGAGCATTCAAAACCCGTAAAGAGATTATGAAAGTGCCTCGTATGGGTGAGAAAGCATTCGAACAATGTGCTGGATTCTTACGCATCCCTGACGCTAAAAATCCTCTTGACAACTCTGCGGTTCACCCGGAAAGTTACGCCATCGTTGAGCAAATGTCTAAAGACCTTGGTTGCACAATGTCAGAACTTATCGCAAATAAAGAGATCATATCGCAAATTGATCCTAAAAAATATATTACCGCTTCTGTTGGTCTGCCAACACTGCAGGATATTATACAGGAGTTGGAGAAACCGGGACGAGATCCGCGTAAAGCGATAAAAGTTTTTGAGTTTGATCCAAACATCAAAACTATAAATGATCTACATGAAGGCATTGTACTGCCCGGTATAGTTACTAATATAACAAATTTCGGTTGTTTCGTTGATGTTGGTATCAAAGAGAACGGACTTGTACACGTATCTCAGCTTGCTGATAAATTCATATCAGATCCCACAGAAATTGTATCGATACATCAACATGTAAAAGTAAAAGTATTGAGTGTCGATATGGAACGTAAGCGAGTACAGCTAACAATGAAAGGATTATGAACAAATCGCTGATTGCACTTGGCAGCAATACGCCTTCGGGGATAGAGAATATAAAAGAATGCATACAATTAATAATCCGGAAAGTTGACTCAGTCAGCTTTTCGGATATATTTATGAGCGAACCCGAGGGGACATGCAAAGAATATAGTTATACAAACTGCGTTGGAGAAATTATTACAGACTTATCATTTGAGCAGCTAAACGTTTTTTTTAAAGAAACAGAAATCACACTCGGACGAGACAACCAAAGCAGACAAACCGGTATGGTGCCGATAGACATTGACATAGTAACGTGGAATCAAGATATTATACGGCCGAAAGATTTTAACCGCAACTACTTTAAACACGGTTTAGATTTATTAAAAAACCGCAATAATAATTTAGAAATAAACGCACAAAATCAATAAAATTATAACTATTTTCTTGAAATTTACTTTTTTGAGATTACATTTGCAAACAGAAATATAAAACACAATATACAACTGAATAACATGAAAAAAATTAGAGCAGCTATTGTCGGTTACGGCAATATCGGTCAATATGTGCTTGAAGCAATTCAGGCAGCACCTGATTTTGAAATCGCAGGTGTGGTACGTCGTAACGGAGCGGAAAACAAACCGGCTGAACTTGCCGAAATTCCGGTAGTTAAAAGCATCAAAGAACTTGACAGCGTTGATGTAGCAGTACTTTGTACTCCGACAAGAAGCGTTGAAGCTTATGCAAAAGAGATTCTTTCTCTTGGCATAAACACTGTAGACAGCTATGATATCCACTCAGGTATAGTTGGACTTCGCAACGAGCTTGGAGCATGCGCTAAGGAGCACAATGCGGTATCTGTAATCTCAGCAGGATGGGATCCGGGTAGTGACTCTGTAGTACGCACATTGCTTGAAGCTATTGCGCCTAAAGGAATCACATATACAAATTTCGGTCCTGGTATGAGTATGGGTCATACAGTAGCTGTAAAAGCTATTGAAGGCGTAAAAGCAGCACTTTCAATGACTATTCCTACAGGTACAGGAATACACCGTCGTATGGTTTACATCGAGCTTGAAGATGGATACAACTACGAAGAAGTAGCAGCGAATATCAAATCTGACGCCTATTTCATCAATGATGAGACTCACGTTATCGCGGTGCCATGCGTAGATGAACTACTTGATATGGGTCACGGAGTAAACCTTACTCGCAAAGGCGTATCTGGCAAAACTCAAAATCAGCTATTTGAATTCAATATGAGAATCAACAACCCGGCTCTTACCGCACAGGTTCTTATATGTGTAGCTCGTGCTTCTATGAAACAGGCTCCCGGATGTTACACAATGATCGAAATTCCACTTATTGATCTTTTATACGGCAACAAGATCGGAAGAGCACACGTCTGAACTCCAGTCACCGCTCATTATCT
>CAMTOT010000258.1 GCA_947074165.1 uncultured Bacteroidales bacterium | reverse complement strand
CGAGATAATGAGCGGTGACTGGAGTTCAGACGTGTGCTCTTCCGATCTCAGTATCAGTAGCTACAGCCGGACGGGGATAATCGTAAGTATATTTCTGCCGCTCCATATTTTATATTATTGATTATTTCTTGTAATTTTCAATCAATATAATAAATTATAATTCAGCCCAATTAATAAGACTACTGAATTATCATATATTCACTATATTTAAAATTATGAATACTCCATTTGACACATACCGGGATCATATAAAATACAGCTGCCCGGATCTACCGTCCGATCAGCTGCAAATGCTCATAAACGGACTTTCTATATCAAAACTAAGCTCAAAACAATATTATATAGAAGCTGGTGCAATACAAGATCATATAGGCTATATAAGTTCAGGGTTAATACGCGCGTTTTATATAGACGAAAAGGGCAATGAGGTTAATGTTTGCTTTATAAAAGAAGGCGAATACGTTACTCATTACCCGGCTTTAATAAGCAAGACTCCCGGAAGATACTTCTTTCAGTGTATCGAGCCGACCGTTATAATAAATATTCCGTACAATCATCTAATGCTCTGCTGCGATAACTCTCATCAAGTCGAAAGATATCTCAGACTTATGGTAGAAGACGCTTTCGCAATGCAACAAAGGCGAATAGAAGGCTTTGTTTTTGACAATGCCGAAAAGCGTTATCTTGACTTTGTCAAAGAAAATCCGGATATATTCAGTCGTGTTTCACTCTCTCTCATATCATCTTATCTTGGCATTGAGCGTCAGTCTCTGACCCGCATCAGAAAAAGACTGCTCAACAAATAAACTTTTTGACACATTTGTGTCATGCCTGTAATAATTGAATGTGCGAGATTTACAATCTAATATTTTAAAATTACATATTATGTTAATCGGACACTACGGACCGGCATTTGCAATAAAAGCAATTGACAAGAAGGTCTCTTTATGGATGTTATTTATTGCGGTTCAACTTCCCGATATTATATGGGGCACTCTTATATTGACAGGGATTGAGAAAGCATATATAAATCCGTCACTTGAATCCAACCCTCTGGATTTGTCATATATGCCATATTCCCACGGTATGTTATCAACTATAATTTACAGCCTGGTAGCAGTAGGAATACTTATGCTATTTCCTTATTTCAGAAAAAACAAATCATCCGCATGGTGGATAGGGGCTGCAATATTCTCACATTGGATATTAGATTTCCTATCGCACAGACCGGATCTGCCTCTTTATGGCAATTCCGCCAAAGTAGGTCTTGGATTGTGGAATTACCCTACCCTTGCTGTCATTATTGAAGTTGGTATATTTATTGCGGGAGCAATATGGTACGCGATAAGAGTTGAAGGATTTAAAGGATGGGCAAACTATTTATTTTGGGGATTTGTAGGCATCGCGTCTATAGCATCGTCTGTACGCGGTGACGCTATGTCGCCCGGAAGCGTAGATACGGTAGCTATTTCAGCTATGATATTCTATGCTGTGGCTACTACCATAATTTATTTCGTAGAAAAGAATGAGCGCAGACCCTGACGATTCTTTTATATTAATAAACAAACACTTCTGATAAAATAAAACTCCGGATTATCTTTATGAAAAAACTAATTATATTATTTATGATGTCAGTAACCTTAAATGCGGTATCTCAAAATACAAGTTTCGCTGAACTTGTAAAGCAAAGACAAAGCGTACGAAATTACGAAGATACACCTGTAGAAAAAGATAAATTAATACAGTGCATAGAATCTACACGATTGTCACCATCTGCCAATAACGCTCAACCATGGAAGTTTATTGTCGTTGACGATCCGGCAATAAAACAAAAAGTAGCATCGGCGGCATCAGGCATGGGCATGAATAAGCATACAAAGCAGGCGCCTGTAATTGTAGCTGTGGTACTTGAAAAGCGTGACATGATATCTTCTATAGCCGCATCTGTACAAGACAAGGACTATTCTCTTATTGATGTCGGCATAGCAGCCAATCAGTTTTGCCTACAGGCTACTGACCTTGGTTTAAGCACATGCATAATCGGCTGGTTCAGTGAGAGTGACATAAAGAAGCATCTAAATATACCTAAAAATAAAAGAGTTCCTCTTATTATCACCGTAGGGTATTCTGATGAAAAGATTAAAGAAAAAGATCGAAAATCAATAAATGAAATGAGCAGCTGGAACGGATATTAAAACCTTCTCATAAAAAATTTTAAAAGAGGCATGATAATTCAATTAAAAAAAGAATTTTTCATGCCTCTTTTTATGTACAAACTATATATTGTTCGTATGTTTGCGAACAATATAATTCAAATGAAAAAAGAATATACCTCAGAAGAGGAACAGTTAGCAAAATTTGCAAAAGCATTAGGACATCCTGCACGCATAGCGATATTAAAATTTCTGGCGTCACAGGAAAGTTGCTTTTTTGGCGACATACACGAAGTGCTTCCAATTGCAAAAGCCACAGTTTCACAACATCTTACAGAATTAAAAAATGTGGGATTAATACAAGGTGAAATATTACCTCCAAAAGTAAAATACTGCATTAATAAGGAAAACTGGCATCTGGCCAATCTATTAATGAATAATCTCTTTTGTATTAAAAACACAGACAAAGATTGCTGTAAATAATTTTTTTGAAAACAATGTTCGTAATATAGCGAACTAAAAAAAATAAAAAAAACATGGAAATAAAAATTTTAGGAACAGGTTGCGCAGGCTGCAACACTCTTTACGAAACAGTAAAACAAGTTGTTAATGACCTCAAAATCGAAGCTTCTGTCATAAAAGAAGAAGATTTGATGGAGATTATGAAGTATAATGTCATGACACTCCCGGCTCTTGTCATTGACAATAATGTAGTGGCAAAAGGCAAATTATCACCAACTCAAGTAAAAGAACTATTAACTAAATAAGCAATCTCTTAAATGAAAATATTAATTCTATGCACTGGCAATAGTTGCCGCAGCCAAATGGCACACGGTTTCATGCAATCTTTCGACAAAAATCTAACCGTAAGATCGGCAGGCACAAAAGCAGCCGGTCAGCTTAATGCAGGCGCTGTAAAAGCGATGTCAGAAATAGGGATAGACATCACAAATCACACTTCAGACTCTGTAGAGAAGTACCTATCTGAAGAATGGGATTATGTGATAACAGTCTGCGGTGGCGCAAATGAGACATGTCCAGCATTCTCTGGTAAAGTAAAGAATCGACTACACATTGGTTTTGATGATCCGTCGCACGCAGAGGGAACACCCGAATTCGTCGAGAGTGAATTTCGCAGAGTAAGAGACGAAATTAAAGATCGCTTCTACGATTTATATATCAACGAAATTAAAGAACAAAAATGATACAAAGATTCGCAGATTGGCTTGTATATGATCTCTTCGGCATAGATGCAACGTCACATTTAGGCGAAGCCTTAAACTTCTTCTTTTACGACAGCATAAAGATTATCCTACTGCTTTTTATAATAAGCGCAGTCATGGGCATAGTCAACGCGTACTTCCCTATTGAGAGATTACGCAGTTATCTGACAAGTCGCAAGCTATATGGATTCCAATACCTGTTCGCATCATTATTCGGAGCAGTTACTCCATTTTGTAGTTGTTCGTCCATACCTCTATTTATTGGGTTTATAAAAGGAGGAATTCCAACGGGAGTGACGTTCGCTTTTCTAATCACATCACCCCTGGTTAATGAAGTAGCCATAGCAATGTTTTTAGGTACTTTCGGTCTGAAAACAACACTGATTTACACCATATCAGGGATCCTTTTAGGCACAATAGGCGGATATGTGATGGGAAAACTAAAGCCCGAAAAATACCTAAGTCCATGGGTAAGACAGATACAGGCTCAATCAGAGATTGAATCTGAAGCATGGCAGGCTGAAAAGATACCGTTTCTTAAGCGAATACCTACAATCATAAAAGACGCGTTTGGTATTGTAAAAGGAGTTTTATTATACATAATAATCGGTATCGGAATTGGAGCTGCTATACATGGATATGTACCGGAAGGCTTCTTTGAGAACTACCTTGCAGCAGATAATTGGTATAGCGTACCTCTGGCAGTAATCCTTGCCATCCCCATGTATGCGAATGCAGCCGGCATAGTACCGGTTATTCAGGTTTTTGTAGCAAAAGGAGTTCCTCTTGGCACTGCTATAGCCTTTATGATGGGTGTAGTAGGACTTTCGCTACCGGAAGCTACAATGCTAAAAAAAGTGATGACGTGGAAACTAATAGGGATATTCTTCGGAGTAGTCGCTATGTTCATAATCTTATCAGGGTACATCTTTAATCTAATATTGACATAATAAACAAAACACAAAAACCGATGAAAAATTATGTTTTAATTATTTTAGCGCTTATTACATTTTCATCTTGCGGCAACAGCAGTGGCAACATCACCCATGAGGATAATAGCAAAACAGGCAACATCGTTGAAGTTCTGTATTTTCACGGAAAGCAACGCTGCATAACCTGCAACGCTATTGAATCTCTTACAAAAGAGTTGATAGAGCATGAATATGAGCAACAGTTGAAAGACGGTAAAATACAATTTAAAAGCATAGACATTTCGACCAAAGAGGGCGAAAAGATTGCAGATAAATATGAAGTTACATGGTCTTCCCTATTTATAAATAAGTGGACCGATGGTCAGGAGTCACGCAATAACCTGACCGACACCGGATTCACATATGCAAAGGGTTCTCC
>CAMTOT010000257.1 GCA_947074165.1 uncultured Bacteroidales bacterium | reverse complement strand
ATTTGATAGGAACCCCGATTACCGGAAGGTGAGTCATCGATGCTATTACACCGCCAAGGTGAGCTGCCATACCGGCTGCGGCAATAATAACTTTTATACCTCTCTCGTGAGCGTGTGTAGCAAACTCTTCTACCTGTTTAGGCGTGCGGTGAGCCGACAGCGCGTTAATTTCGAAAGGGATTTGAAACTCGTTTAAAAGATCGGCTGCCTTTTTCATCACCGGCAGATCCGATGTACTCCCCATAATAATACTTACCTGTGGTTTCATCATTCTTTTTTTGTGGAAAGATATTCTCTTCCCTGTTGTTATATATATTTAATGGTTCTTATTTGCCTACCCATTCTTTATATTGCGCCGCACCCATCATAGCGTCAAGCTGCGACAGATTGCTTAGCTGCGCTTTTATAATCCAACCTGCCCCGTATGGATCGTCATTTACAAGCTCAGGGTGATCCTCAAGTTTTGAATTAAACTCAATAACCGTACCTGTAGCAGGCATAAACATATCAGAAACAGTTTTTACAGCTTCAATTGATCCGAATACTGAATTCCTGTCTACCACCTGTCCCTCTGTAGTTACGTCTACATATACTATCTCTCCAAGTTCGTTTTGCGCGAAGTCGGTGATGCCAATAAAGCAAATATCGCCTTCAAGGCGTACCCACTCATGATCGTTTGTGTATTTCACATTTTCCGGGTATCTCATAACATTAATGATTTAAGTATTTATATTCTTACTATCAGGGGATTCCTGATTGATAATTCAAAGATAAAAATATATTACATATTTTGAATAATTATGTACATAATTAGGTAATTAGTACAAGTCGCTTTATCTGTTTAAGGCATCATAATTGTTATCCAGAATAAACCGTTTATCATACCGCATATAGTTTGCATAACGGTATGTCTGCCAAGTATTATCCTTGATGTGCATACGGCACCCGATATAAGAATGATGAGCATGAAAAGCCATAACGGCATAAGGTGGAAATGGCTTATCAGGAAGTATGCCGCGGCCGTCAGTCCTCCTACACCTGTGCCATGTGCGCTTATTTTCCATTTAAACGTGATAAGAAACGCTGTTACCAATGATAGTAGTGCACCGGCTATGAATCCGATTATCCAAAGCGGCATCTTAAGTCTGTAAAGCATATACCCGCAAAAGACATAACAAAGCATGGTCAGAATGTAGGGTACCGGACGCTCCTTTCTGTTTTCAAGAGCTACCGAAGATATTGCTTTAAGAAGATATAGCGTCAGTATGATAAGCGCCGGCATAACCAAAGTGCATATTGCAATGAGCCCTGTTATATAAAGTTTAAGACTCGTTGGATAGAAAAGCAGGACGGAATAAAACAGCCCAAGTATTATGCCGAAAGTGGGCATAAGAAGTGGATGAAAAGTGTTGGAAAATATTCTTGCAAGTATTCTCATTTAAATCTCCTTTCTTAATCGGGCAGGCGGTAAACCTAATTGTTCACGGTATTTTGCAACCGTACGTCTTGCTACCGTATAGCCTTTCTCTTTTAATAATTCACTAAGTTTATCGTCTGGAATAGGTTTTTTCTTATTCTCGTTTTTTATCAGCTCAGCAAGATTCTTTTTTATTTCTCTTGTTGATATCTCCTCGCCTTCACTATTTTGTGATGCTTCTGAGAAAAAATATTTAAGTGAAAAGATACCGAAATCAGTAAGTGCGTATTTGCTGTTGCTTACTCTTGATATCGTAGATATATCAAGACCGGCGCGTTCAGCTACATCTTTTAATATCATCGGTCTTAGTTTACTTTCGTCACCACTTAAGAAGAATTCCTTTTGTAATGAGACAATTACATTAATTGTTTGCAAAAGTGTATTGTTTCTTTGTTTGATAGCATCAATAAACCAACGTGCTGAGTCAAGTTTTTGTTTAATAAACATCACCGCATTTTTCGTATCTGAATTGCGGTTGGCTTTATTGCCCCAGTCTTCAATCATTTCACTATAGGTGTTACTAACACGCAGTTCCGGGATATTTGAGTTGTTGAGAGTTACAAAAAGCTCTCCGTCAATATTTTCAATTATGAAGTCCGGTATTATCTGTTCTCTTTTATCCTCGAAATTATCGCTCCATGCGTTTCCCGGTTTGGGATTTAAGCTCACTATCTCCTTAAGCGCGTCCTTTAGCATATGTTCAGATATATTCAGGTTGCGGCAGATTTTCTCATAATGCTTTTTGGTGAAAGCATCAAACTCTTTATCTATTATCTCATAGGCTATATTGTGGACAGGAGTTGCTTTTTTACGCTCAAGCTGAAGAAGCATACACTCTCTTAAATCTCTGGCACCTACACCTGCGGGGTCAAGATCCTGTATAACAGACAATGCGTCTTCAAGCATGTCGTCAGGGATTTCAGATCCTGTAGAAAATGCTATATCGTCGGATATTGCCGAAAGAGGGCGGTTTAGATATCCGTTATTGTCAAGATTGCCAATTATATACTCAACGCAGGCTCTTTCTTTATCAGATAGGTCTTTAAGCGCAATCTGGTCGTTGAGATAGTCAAAGAATGATCCGGACGCGGAATAAGTAAACTCCGGTGAACGCTCATCTCTGGCACGGTTGGAGGCCTGAAGTTTATAATCGGGTATATCATCTTCCGATCTATAATCATCGAGCGAAATCTCTTCCGACGATCTTTTATCATCTTTATAATCCTGCTCGTCGTTATTGTCTGATGTGTCGTTATTAGATTGTTCGTGTCCCTCCTCAAGCGTAGGGTTTTCCTCCAGTTCACGGCGCACCTTGTCCTCCAGTTCCAGTACAGGCAGTTCGAGCATACGAAATACCTGTATTTGTTGAGGCGAAAGCTTTAATGTCTGTTGGAGTACCTGCTGTTGTTTTTGCATAAACAATTCTTATAGATTAGTTCTTACTCTTTTCATAACTTACATCACAAAAATAGTGTAAGAATATCAATATATAAAACTTGATCCCCCAAGGAATTCTCTCAAAAGAGATGTTGGCGGTATTTCCGACTCCCTGATAGGTTTGAAATATTCAAGAAAGCGAAGTAAACGGTATGCTTCTGTATATTCGGGAGCACTTTTAGGTACTTCCTGAAGGATAGGTTCGACATGAGATTTAAGCACGGCAAGTTCATACACTAAAGCTGAATTAAACATCGCGTCTGCGTTCTCCTGATATGGGAATATCCATTTGTTTTCTCCGTCTCTTACGCTTTCCCATCGTCCAATCGTTTCTTGTGCAGAGTATTTGCGAAACTGATAATCGCGCACTATGCGGCGTATCAGCCTGTTATCTGTAGTTGGGATCCAGTTATGGTCGTCAAGAGAGATGGTTGTAAGGGCAGATACATATATCTTAAATTTATATTTATCCTCAATATGCTGCGTAAGTACAGGATTCAGAGCATGTATCCCCTCTATAATAAGTATTGAGGATGGGTGAAGTTTTAGCGTCTTACCTGTAAATTCTCGTTTTCCCGTTTTAAAATTAAAAGTCGGTATTTCTATTTCCTGTCCGTCAATAAGTTTCTGTAGGTCACTGTTAAATAGCTCCAGGTCAAGCGCGTAAAGTGACTCGAAATCATAGCCTCCGTTGTCATCAAGAGGGGTATGTTCACGGTTTACAAAATAATCATCAAGCGAGATTGCTACCGGACGTATCAGGTTAGTCATCAACTGTACGGATAGTCTTTTGGCAAATGTTGTCTTTCCGGATGACGACGGGCCGGATATCAAAACTATCTTTATATCCTTTCGGGAAGTTATATCCTCTGCTATAGCGACAAGTTTTTTCTCTTGCAGAGCTTCACTTACTTTAAGCAAATCGCCTGTCATACCGTCTATTATGGCCTTATTCATTTTTCCAACAGTAGATATCCCCGCTATGAAATTAAACCTTGTAAACTCATCAAGAATCTTCATCATCTTTGGCTGGTTTACAACTTTATGCAAATCGTTGGGATTGTGTCTGTCGGGTACTATAAGGATCATGCCGTCTTCATATCTTTGTAAATCAAACATATAAAGCATGCCTGTGGATGGCAAAAGCGCCCCGTAATAATAATCAATATGATTGTTAAGCCTATAGAAATTTGAATAAAGCATAGTGGAACTTTCCAGAAGATCTACTTTGTCAGTCTGTTTCTTTTCTCTAAACAGTTCTGTTACATCTTTAGTATGCCACTGCTCTCTTTTAAAAGGTATGTTGCGTGATATTATTTCAGTCATACGCTCTTTTATCTGCGCGAGCTGCTGATCAGTTATCTCCTGCCTGTGATTAATTTCACAATAATATCCGTTTGAGATCGGATGTTCAATACGAAGTCTTGAGTTGGGTATTGTCTCGTCTACAGCCATGTAAAGCACAAAGCACAACGAACGTACATATATCCTCATTCCTGAGGGTGAGCATATATCAATAAATTCTATGTCTTTAGGGTTGTAAACACGATATTTAAGACCTTCTGCACGGTTATTGACCTGTGCTCCCACGCATAGGTGGCGAAGGTTTATATTTAGCATTTCATATATTTCCGCCAAACACATTCCTGCGGTAATATGATAATATTTGTTGGTGTTTTTGCAGTAAATCCTTATTTTATCCTTCATACTCTTAATTAATTTAAGTTATTATACATTCGGACGAATGAAAGATAATTAAAAAATATAGATCGGAAGAGCGTCGTGTAGGGAAAGAGTGTACGACCTGGTGTAG
>CAMTOT010000256.1 GCA_947074165.1 uncultured Bacteroidales bacterium | reverse complement strand
CCTCGCGGCACCAGATCCTAAGTCTGGCGTGGCTACCAATTACACCACATCCGCTTCGCTTTTGCACTGCAAATATAGAGCGAGTTTTTTGATTATACAAAACATTTTAGAAAAAATATTTCATTTTTTTATCCACAAACCCGCTCCATTGCGTGCAAAACGCTAATAAAAGACATAGTGAGATGTAATAAACAGACAAATATCAATAAGTTGTGTTCTGAGGATCGAAGTTTGTCCAACCGTCCATCCATGTATCAGAATCTGAAGAAAATGCTCCTACATAATTAACTTTTTTCATTGAACTAAGCTTTGAGTTTGTAAAATCAGCTCCATTCAACAAAGGAGATCCTGTAGTCGGGCCATAATTCGCTGACGATTTCAGACTGTTTGGCTGTTTTAGCTTAAGATCTTCGATTGAGTCAAAATATTTATTGCCGCTCTGTGCAAGGAAGAACTGATGTGAAAATGATTTCTGAGTAGCATCAAGATCGCCTGAGTTGTTTGTAAACGCGTCTGTAAACGATTTATTCTTATCAGAACCTACTATATCCATCTGAGCAAAATAGATATTATTAAGATTAAGATCTCCGTTTGTTGCTGCACCCTGAGTGTTTCCTCCTTTATCATTTTCAAGAATAAGACCTACAGGGAATCCCATTGCTACTGAATTGAAGCAGTTAAGACGAGAATTACGACGCACCTGCATAGCAGACTGGAACTGTCCTAGTTTAGATCCATTGTTTGGATAATAGTCTCCGCCATTGATATAATCGGTTGTATTGCTGAAATCAGCCGCCTGACCGATAGGACCAACGATAGTAACGTTGCTGAATACGCAAGATGTAAACGGACTCTCTGTACTTGCGTCTTTATTATTGTCAGACTCAAAACCGTTTGATACTGATGTATCAGCGATGCGTGGATGTCTTACGGCAAGAAGGAACTGTAGATTACCGCTGAATCCGTTGTCTGTGTCAAAATCGTCATCCCAACCGTGGTAAGAGATTAGATTCGTACAATTTACATTACCACCAAACCATTCGAAAGAATCATCATTTGAATAAGAAACCTGTAGGTGGTCAACCTGAGTACCTCTACCAACCGAACCGAATGTGATACCGTTGATCTCCTCGTCGGCTTTAAACGGATAACCTGCAAACTCCACGCGAACATAGCTCAACACCCCTGAACTATCTTCCGGATCATTTCCGCCATGTGTAGAGCGCGGTCCACCCTCAATTTGCTGCGATGTCTTATTGTTGGGAGCCTGTCCGCAAATAATCAGACCACCCCAGTCGCCCGGACGTCTGCTTCCTGCCGCTTCTTCTGAAGTAAATACGATAGGCGCTGTTTTTGAGCCCTGTGCATATAGTTTACCCCCTTTTTCTACAATAAGAGCCGCTTTTGTATCTTTATCTCCTTTGATAACAGTACCCTCCTCTATAGTAAGAGTTGATCCGCTGGTAATATAACACCACCCTTTCATAAGGTATGTACCTTTAGGCAGGTAATAATTACCTTTGATTTCAAAATCCTGATCACCATTACCAAGTTCGTTATTAAAAACAATCTCAGTCAGAGAATCGTAATCTCCGTTATTACCACCTTTGTTTGAATCCTCTTTGTCGTCAGAACAAGAGCATAGTGCGATTAAAGCCGCTGCTGATAGCGATAATAGATTTTTTTTCATTTTGTCTAAAAATTAAATTTGATGAATCTTGATGATTCTGTTTTATAGAGTATAAGAAATATTAAGAGAGAATGTACGTCCCGGATTATATGATTTAGTGATCTGGCTACGCTCCTGAAGCACATTGTCGCTGTCATAAAATTTAGGGAACTGTTTGTAAACAAGATCTTCCGAAAGGATATCATTGGCAACCGCTTTAAACTCCCATTTGCCAAAACGCTTACTAAATGAGATATCGATATTATTACGCGCCATCTCATAAGAGTCGGGAATATCATTGTTTATGCTGCCACCGTTGCTTGTGTCGATACGGCCAACACCGATGATGCGTTTTCCTATACGGTTGTAAAGCACGGCACAATTGAAATCGTATTTTTTATTAGTGTAGAAAAGACCGGCGTTAAGGATGTAGGGTGATTGTCCCTGCATCGGGCGCTCCTTTTCAAGACTTTCTTCGGAGAAACTAACCTTGCTGTCGATAAAAGCAGCGTTAAGATTTACACTGAAATCAGGTAGTCCAAGGAAGTCAAGATCTTTTCTTACTTCAAATTCAATACCGTAGTTGTCTGCTTTATCAGCATTCTCAAATGTGTATGTATAGTTACCTCCCGCGTCAAGATATGTCCATTCGATAGGGTTTTTGAAGTTCTTATAGAATAAAGTCACCGCAATAAGTTCACCTGAGGTCGGGTACCATTCGTAACGCAGATCGACATTGCTTATATATGCCGTTTTAAGGTTAGGATTACCTTTCACGTCACTGAAAAGATCAAAGTCGTAGTAAACTGAACCTGATACCTCTCTAAATTCAGGGCGGTTGACAGATGCTCCGTAAGCTGCTCTTAGTATATTGGCTTCATTAAATCTGTAAGCAATGTTTACAGATGGAAAGAAGTTGCTGTCATCATAAGTTTTGGTTTTAGTACGGAACTCACGAATTGAAGTGTAGCTTTTAAGATCCATTTTATTGTATTCGTATCTCACACCTCCGTATAGCTCAAGCTTTTTGATCGGGATATGTAGCCCCATATAACCTGCGGCAAGAAGATTATTGCCGGAATAGCTGTTTCGGTTGTCTGTGTCTTCATATATATAAAGCTTGTCGGCATCATAATTGTCTGCGATAAGAATATCGTTTATCACGTCTCCGTAAGAAAATGTATCATCTACATTTTTTTCATTCCAACGATAATAGAATGAGCGGGTTTTATAATCGCGGGTTCGGTATTCTGAATAGAAACCGGTTTTAAGCGACGGTTTAAGCCCCAGGAATGAAAATGTATTTTTATAGTTGGCTCCGGCTGAGAAAATGTTTTCGTCAAGTTTACTAAATTCTCGCTGTATCTCATTTTGGTCTGTCTGCATAAGCCCAAAATACTTATCACCATACATAGTGTTTTCTTCTCTGTTTATTATCCTTCTGTCAGGCTGTTGCTTGTTTGAATATGCATATCCCAGACTCCAGTCAAGTTTCTGCTTGTCGCGTGAGTGGGTACCTGTAAACTGAGAACTATATGTAGTACGGGAAGTGTAGAAATACTCTATCCTCTCTTGTTTGTAATAAGATGACACATTTTGAAATCCCTCGCGCTGTGTGTATCTGTCGGTAGCAAGCTGGTTGAAGATATTTTTAAATTCGTATCTGTCACCGTTGCGGGGTATATAAGTAAGATTCAACATACCACCCAGTCTGACGTTCTGATCATAGCGCTGGTCAGTGTAGCTATACAGATATTCAGGTCTGTCTTCTCTTGAATTATATATCCCAAAACGAGAATTTGACATATCTGAGTAAGTTTTCGAACCGCTACTGTAGTTTAAAGCAGCAAGAATCGCGAATCGCTGTCCGTTATCAAAATTTTTGAAGTCATTGTATGCCACACCTAACTTCATATCCGCTACCGGCTTAAATTGCTTTATTCTCCAGTCATTATTAAGTCCGTTTTTAGTGAATGAGGTCACCTCATCAGCATCCTTATTATTAAGGCGCGTGTCAGAGAAATCAACTTTCTGCGAACGAAATCCATTGTCGAAACCAAGAAAATCGGTAGCTGATCCATAGTTTTTGTACGCATCATGAAAATGCGTTTTATCGTTTACAGCGCCGCCAAGCGAGATCTGAAGAGAGCGCTTCTCAGGGACATCTTTGGTATTGATTTTTATAAAACCGCCCGAAAAATCTGAAGGAAGCTCCGGCGCGGGCGATTTTACAACCATCATGTTATCAAGCTGTGAAGAAGGAATTATGTCGAAAGAGAATGCCCTCGAATCAGCCTCTGAGCTTGGCACACCGCTGTTATTTATCCATACATTATTATATCTTTGAGAAAGACCTCGCACCATGACAAATTTATTATCAATAAGTGATATGCCCGGTATACGCTTTATTACCGCCGAGGCATCGGAGTCTTGTGTTTTGCTTATCTGCTGAGCTGAAATACCAGATTGAACCAAGAGGTTGTTTTTCACCGTAGTAAGCAAAGATATGTCTGAATTAAGTTTCATCTGGGCCATCACTACAACCCCTTCAAGAGAAAGACTTTCGTCAGCCATCTCTATATTTAAAACTGTCTTTTTACCTTTTATCGCTTCAACCGCGGTAAGGTTTATCGTTTTGTAACCAATGTATTTTATAGTAAGGTTATATTTGCCTTCCGATGGCAGCTCAAGTTCAAACACTCCGTCAAAATCAGTAACAGTACCTATTTGCTTTCCATCAATCTGAACTGTAGCACCCGTCAATGGGTCTTTTATATTCTTATCAATAATTGTCCCGGCTATCACTGCCTTTGATTTATCCCTGCTCTCTTTATACTGTGTTTCATAAGGGATATTTGCTTCGGGAATCTTTGCGTAAACCGTATTTATCCCTAAAACAAACAATGTGAATATCAATATCACATTTGTCACTAAGTCTTTCATCTGTCTATATTTATCAATGTTTATTACACTGCAAATCTCTTAATTTCGTGTTTCATCGATAATACACAACATTTACATATTTTATACAATTTTATTACATAGATGGTAATAGTTATTTCATTTACATTTCATATC
>CAMTOT010000255.1 GCA_947074165.1 uncultured Bacteroidales bacterium | reverse complement strand
CAACCGTTGATTCATATATAGTATTGGTTGGGAGATTTTTGAAAAGGTAGCGGATAGTCCATTTTTTGGCATAAAAAAGAGGCTGCCTAAATTTACAGACAGCCTCTCTTTCTTGATTATAATGATTTAGTTTAACTCCTTACAGAAGCATAAACTGTTTTCAATATTTTTATATTCGTCGTAGTTTTCAATAAGGAAATATCCGTTTTTCTTATATAGATTCATTGCCTGTATATGTTGTCTGCCGGTTTCTAATATAGCGCGTTCGTAATTATGCTCCTTACCCCATCTCTCCAACTCATTTAGGATAATATTTGAGATCCCTTTCCTTCGATATTGAGGGCGTACAAACATTCTTTTTATTTCCATGGTACCGTCGTCGTATTTTCTGAAACAGCCACAGCCTGCCGGAGTTTCATCAAAATAGGCCACAACAACAGTATCTATACCTTTTGTGATATTGAATTTACTATATATACCCTGACTGTATACGGCGTTCGTTGCATTTAATTCTTTTTCAAGGTC
The DNA here is from genome assembly GCA_947074165.1 of uncultured Bacteroidales bacterium. Taxonomy (GTDB): domain Bacteria; phylum Bacteroidota; class Bacteroidia; order Bacteroidales; family JAUNSR01; genus JAUNSR01. Next base: position 4,242 of record CAMTOT010000255.1, on the reverse strand, counting down.
AGAAACAAGTTCCTTAAAATCCCTTGACTCAGCATCAGTACGTTCAAAACAGATATATCCACTCTCACGAAGTATCTCATACTCATACATATCTGTAAAGCGTCCATTTTTAAAAACTGCTTTATGCTTTACTCCGACTCCTGAAAATCCCGCTTTATGAAGAACTCTGTGTGACGACTGATTGAAACCGAATACATTAGCATATATTCTGACAAAATGTGTACTATTGAAGTAATGCTCTATCACGTCAGTAAGAGCTCTCGACATTATATTCTGATTTTGATATTTCTGTGAAATCCAGTAACCGATTTCCGCTGAAAATCTTTCGACATCATTATCGGGAGAAAGTGATATATTTCCTACAGCCTCACCCTGTATGCTTATGCAATAGTGATTGATTATATTATTTTCAATCACTGATTTTAAAAACTGCTTAGCATCTTCAACTGAGTATGGAAAAGGAAGTATATCCCTACAGTTATCCCATACCTTTTTGTCATTAATATTCATCGCAAGAGCTTTTTCATCTGAATATTCCCATCTTCTGATAGTAAAATCTGCATGTTCGGCTATAATCATAGTTCTGCAATTTATTTGTTAATCTATTACTTAATAATCCAATTGTCTAAAAATATCAAAAAATAAATATATTAATGTTTCATATTGCAAAAATATAGGTTTATATGGTTTAAAAAGAATTATTTGTACATAATTATCCATGTTGTGAACGTTATTCTATTCTTTCATCCTATTATTATAGATATTTTCGCCATGTGTTTAAGTAATAAAACCTATAAATTATATTATCATGAAATTTAAATTTCTTCTGGCTATAATAGCAATCTCATCTTGCGGCTACGCACAAGCTGATAAATTTGTATGGTATGACGGATCGAGCCCTATTACCTATAATATAAATGACAGTTTGACTCCGGTTATACATATGGCTCTTGAGATGTTTAAGGAAGATCTTGAGATGGTGACAGGCTTTAAGCCGTTATCGGATGCAGAGTTGAGAGAATCAAAAAGTCGCAGGGAAATCAAAAACTATAAATACAATGTTCATATTCAGAAATTAGACAGCGAGGACCGTTTACAGCGTAAGCGTTTACTGTCTATGAATGTACCGGTAAATGAGTTGTTATCAAAGAAAGATGGTTTTTATATAACAGTAGCCGGAAAAGGAGACTCAAAACATCTACTTGTAGTGGGTTCTGACGCAAGAGGTACGGCCTACGGTATATTGGAATTATCGCGACTTGCCGGTGTTTCACCATGGGTATGGTGGGCTGATTCAACGCCGGAGAAAAGAAATAAACTTGAGATCCCGTCTGATTATAAAACAATGCAAAGTCCCTCGGTAGAATATAGAGGCATATTTATTAATGATGAAGACTGGTCAACCATGCCATGGAGTTATCAGACCTTTGAAAAAGGTAATCCTAAAGGGTTGATTGGGAGTCGTACATATAAGGAGGTGTTTAAACTACTGATGAGAATGAGGGCAAATACTATTTGGCCTGCTATGCACGAATGTACGGTGCCATTTTATCATACACCCGGTGCAAAAGAGGCAGCAGACAGTTGCGGCATAGTGATAGGTACGTCACACTGCGAGCCTCTTATGAGAAATAATGCCGGAGAATGGGATGTTAATTCAAGAGGTCGATTCAATTATATTACCAATAAAGATTCGGTGACTTCATATTGGACAGAAAGATTATGTGAGGTAAACCGATATGAGAATATTTTTACTCTCGGAATGCGAGGTGTGCATGACGGTGCTATGGAGGGAGTAAAGACCCTGGCAGAAAAAACCGTTGCGCTTCAGAGTGTGATTGATGACCAGAGAGTGTTGCTTGCGAAATATGTTAATAAAGATGTAGAATCAATACCTCAGCAGTTTGTCCCGTATAAGGAGGTTTTACAGATTATGGAAAATGGACTGAGCGTGCCTGAGGATATAACCCTAACCTGGTGTGATGATAACTACGGATATATAACTCGTCTTAGTGACGAAGAGCAGCAGAAGCGAAAAGGGGGTGCCGGAGTATATTATCACCTTAGTTATTGGGGTAGACCCCATGATTATCTTTGGCTAACAACTACACAGCCCGGACTTATATTCAATGAGATGAAAGAGGCTTATAACCATAATGCCCGAAAAGTGTGGATTGCTAATGTGCATGATCTGAAGCCTGCCTCATATAATGTGGAATTGTTTTTGGATATGGCATGGGACATAAATTCTATTACAAGAGAATCGCTCCCTAATCATCAAAAACAGTGGTTGGCCCGCGAGTTTGGTGACGGTGCGGCTGACATCCTTCAAGATGCAGTTACGGAGCTTTACCGGCTTTGCGTAATTCGTAAACCTGAGTTTATGGGATGGAGTAAGGTAGAGGAGAACAGAGCCGTATATCATAGGGGACTTACTCCTGTCGTTAATTCTCTGTTTAGCCTGACAGAGTTTGATGGAGAGTTAGATCGCTATTTACAAGATTTCAGAAAGATAAAAGAGATGGTAATTACGGCGGAAGAGAAGATTTCTCCAATTAAAAAGGACGCATTTTACAGTCATATTAAATATAAGGTACTCGCTGCTGAAGCGATGGCGAGAAAACAGCTTGAATCACAAAGGGCACGTACCATAGCTGCAGGAATAGCAGATTCATTGATGTGGAGCAGTAATGTAGAGTTGCTTTCGGCATGCGCGAAGAGTGAAGCTGCCTATATGGATATACAGTCACTTACGGAATACTATAATAATGAGATGGCGGATGGCAAGTGGAGATACTCTATGAATCTTAATCCCCGCGACTTACCTGTCTTCCGTGCTCCGAATCTGCCTTTACAATTAACAAAAGATGAAGTTAAACAATATAAAGACTCTAAGACAAATCAAGTATGTTGTATATCTGATGTAAAACGAGATGGATATGTAGCACGCAATGCTTCACAATACGATTCGGCAAGTACAGAGCTTGTAAAAACATGGAACTTAGGACATAGCATGAATGCTGTCTCTCTGCCTAAGGGAGAGTCGGTCACATTTAGATTTGAAACAGATATGGAAGGAGACGCGCTACTGTATACTGCAGTGATTCCTACACAACCAAATGATAAAGGAGATATAAGATATAGCGTTAGTATTGACGGTGCAGAGCCGGTTGTATGTTCATATAAAGAAAACGGACGTACCGAAAGATGGAAGAATAATGTATTGCGCGGTCAGTCATTGATTAGTACCGGATATAAACTTTCAAAAGGCGCTCATACCCTTACAATAAAGGCACTTGATAATCATGTTATTATAGATCAATGGATGATTGACTTTGATAAAGAGAGAAAATTTTACGTAATTCCGGTAAAGAGTATTTATTAATCGGTAAAAACCGGAGATTCGTCGGTGTAAGCGGCGGGGTGGGAAATAACGGAATATCCGTGCATGGTAGCTCTGTCTTTCCTGTTGTAGCGACTAGAAGATATAGAGTTAACAGCCCCAAACCATATAAAAGATATGATAAATCTTTTGCAGCTAAAGTGCGAGCAACATATACTGCTATGGATTATAATATGAATATGAGACTTGCTCCGCATACAGATGCTCCGCTTGATATAATTTCGCAGGGAGCCGGCTATACATCCCTTTTTCAGCTTAAATAAGTACATTAATAAATGTATTATAGGATGATGAGCCAATTACAAGAAAAGGCATTAAGCGGTATGTTGATAAAATCGCAACGTTGGAAATTCTTGATAGTTTTTCAGATGTTGAATCAGCTACGCTATATATATAAGAGAATGCCACAGATCTTATATTCCTCGATATACAGATGCAGGGCATTACCGGTATGAAGTTTGCTCGCATGCTTTCGAAAGAAACTATGGTTATTTTCATAACAGTATACTCGGAATACGCTTTGGATAGTTATGATATTGACTCAATTGATTATCTGGTGAAACTAATAGAGATGCTGAAAAGATATTGAGAAAGGATATTATTGGCTTAATTTATTTCAGCAACTGCAGCAATTGTCCGTACATAATGCTTTTTTTCTCAATACTAAGAGGATATGCGCGTGATGTAGAAGGCATACGATATAATCTTAATTTACGATTCTCAAATTCAAACTCACTATATTCACTGATCGTAACATCTCTGTTTCGGGACAGTGTGTGCGGCCCGTTTCTAGTCTCCGGTGGTATCTGTATCGTAGAAGCTCGATCCATGTCGTCTCC
>CAMTOT010000254.1 GCA_947074165.1 uncultured Bacteroidales bacterium | reverse complement strand
TCTTTGCTTGAATTCCTTGAAAACGTTCATATTGGTAGTGATCTTAACTACGAGGACTTCCGATATCCTGTACAGTACGTACTTAGACCGAATCTTGACTTCCGTGGTTTCTCTGCAAAGGTGGCTTCAGGTATAGTGAAGAAGGGTGATGAGGTTATGGCACTACCTTCCGGTAAGAAATCCCGTATCAAAGGGATACATACTTATGAAGGTGAACTTGATCAGGCATTTCCTCCAATGTCGGTTACTCTTACTCTTGAGGATGAAATTGATATATCAAGAGGTGAAATGATAGTACACCCTACTAATCAACCATCTATTGACCGTCATTTTGAAGCTATGCTTGTATGGATGGATGAGGAAAAGATGGATCCACGCAAACAGTATTATATCAAACACACTACCAATACTACGAAAGCACGCATAGACGAGATTCGTTATAAAGTAGATGTAAATACTCTTGAGCAATCTCAGATTGAGGCATTTTCTTTAAATGAAATAGGTCGTGTGGTAATCACAACCAACAAACCTCTTCTTTTCGATTCATACAAGAAAAATAAAAATACAGGCGCGTTTATACTTGTAGACCCGATAACAAACAACACAAGCGCGGTGGGTATGATTATCGAGAAACTTAACGATAAGGATTTGCCATCACGCATAACCGGTATGAACCGTGAGCTTGCGCAAAGTGGTAATTCCCTTATAGAAAGAAGAGAAAGAGAGGACAAACTTGGTCAAAAAGGACAAACTCTCTGGATAACAGGTCCTTCGGGAAGCGGGAAACGTGAGCTTGCCTATGTTTTAGAGCGAAGATTATTTGATGAAGGTAAAACAGTTATTGTACTTGACGCGTCAAATATACGCGCCGGACTTTCGCAGGAACTAGATTTCACGCCAACAGACAGAGCGGAACACCTTAGGCGAGTAGCTCATATCTGTAATGTACTAAATAACCAGGGTATAATAACTATCTGTGCGTTTCGTTCTCCTGATGAAGAGATACGCGAGCAGGTAAAAGAAATTATTGGAAGTGATCGCTATACTCTTATTTATATGGGGGAGACATCTGTGGTTGAACCGGAAGAAAAATACGACATCCCGACAGATGCCGATTATACAATCAATATTGCACAGATCGAGAATATCGAAGAGTTGATTCGCAGAATATAATTTTTTATTAAACGTTTAAAAATGGGATTATTAGAATTCAGCAAACTGCCTGTAAATACACTTGTCGGGGCTAAATGGAGTACATTCAAACGTGTCTCAAAAGACCAGCCTATCGATAAAGGTTACAAGGCTAAATATATACTTACAAAAAGCGTATGCCGCCTGCTTTCTCTTCTTCAACCACTTGAGAATAGAAAACTTAAGAAATTAACCGGTACGGCACAGTATGAAGATCAACCGGTCTTCATACTTGGCCACTGGAGGAGCGGTACTACATTCGTTCATAATATACTCTCTCTTGATAAACATTTCGGTTATAACACAACTTATCAGACTGTGTTTCCAAACCTAATGCTTTTCGGTCAGGGGTTCTTTAAAAAGAATATGGCATTTCTTATGCCGGATAAAAGACCTACAGACAATATGGAGCTTAATGTGGATCTGCCACAGGAGGAGGAGTTTGCGTTGTCAAACCTTACGCCGGTAAACTACTATAACTTCTGGTTTTTCCCTAAGTCGTGGGATACTTATACAAACAGGTATCTAACATTCCGCGATGCTTCGGCAGCCGAGAAAAAAGAGTTTCAAGATACATTCCGCCAGCTTGTAAAGGTTTGTCTTAAAAACACTAACGGAACACAGTTTTTGTCGAAAAACCCTCCACATACCGCACGTATAAAAGAGATTCTTGAGATGTATCCGAACGCCAAGTTTATTTACCTGATGAGAAATCCATACACGGTATTTGAATCGACACGTTCATTCTTTACAAATACAATACAACCTCTTAAGCTTCAGGATTATTCAGACGAACAGATTGAGTCTCAGATTATATCTGTATATAAAACTATGTACGATAAATATGAAGAGGATAAAAAGCTTGTTCCGCAGGGTAATCTTATTGAGGTGAAGTTTGAAGATATTGAGAAGGACGCTATGGAAATGACCCGTAAGATATATGAAACTCTTAATCTTCCGGGATTTACAGAAGCGGAACCTGCAATTGCGGCTTATCTTAACAAGAAAAAAGGGTATAAGAAAAATCAGTATAAATACGAGCCCCGCACAGTAGAGCTTGTAGAGACAAACTGGAAATTTGCTCTTGATCAGTGGGGTTATTCTCTTGATTAATTAATCTAATAACTTATTAAAATGTTTTATGGTAAGATAAAATCATATCTTGCTGCCTTCTTTGTACTCTTTTGCGTAGCAGATATCTATGCTCAGCAAGAGGCCACTCAGCTAAAATATTCAGATATGAACAACTGGGTGACAAGAGAATTTAGAGAAAGCTCTATAATAGGGGGCACAAAAAGAACACTCTACGAAATCGGCGCAACAGATACTATAAAAGAGGCTAAACCGCACGAACACGGAGATTCACCTTGGGAGACCTCAAGCGTTTACGCTCGTGTATCAGGCATTACAAAAGGCAGTAGCACTGTTTTTCCGGAAAAAAGAGGAGATGGTTATGCGGCTCGTCTTGAAACAAGACTTGAAGAAGTTGTAGTACTTGGTATTATAAACCTAAAAGTACTTGCTACCGGGACGATATTTTCAGGATCTATTACAGAACCGGTAAAAGATAGTAAAGACCCAATGCAAAAGCTTATGCAGGGTGTACCATATACAGAGCGCATTTCAGGTATCAAATTTGATTACAAAGCAAAAACCGGAGGCAAGAGAATAAAAGCCACAGGATTTAGCAGAAGTGATTTACCTGGTAAAAATGAAGCTGATGTATGTGTTATTCTTCAAAAACGATGGGAAGATGCAGATGGTAATATTTACGCTAAACGCCTTGGTACGGGATGGACACGTATAAAAGAGTCTACAGATGATTGGATTAACGGATTCATTTTGCCTGTAAAATACGGCGATCTGAGTAAGTCTGCTGAATTTGAATCATATCAAGATCTTTTCGACGGAAAAGAAAGACTTGTATGTGGAAAAAATAGCAAAGGTCAAAACAGGCCTATTATAGAGACTGCATGGGGCAGTGAGGATGAAGAGCCAACTCATATAATAATAAGATTTTCTGCCGGATATGGCGGCGCTTATGTGGGTGCCGTGGGTGATATCTTATGGATTGATAATGTAGAAATACTAAAATAAATAAAAAGCATCGATAAATACAGCTGGTTATCCACCTGTTATTTTTCGATGCTTTTTACATTCTCACTTATTATTAATTAATGAAAAGAAAAGCTATATTTCATTCATCCCTCTGATAATATGTAATTATCGAGGCTTTTTGTAATGTATGCTCGTTTAATTCAAATCCGACCATAGCCGCTTCAGCGTTTCGGTCAAGATCCAGATATTTTACATCAAGTGCATATATCGTAATTATGTAAGCGTGAGGGCCGTCGCCAATGGGTGGACACGGGCCTTCGTAACCAAATTCACCTCTGTTATTACGACTCTGAACAACCCCTTTAGGCATCAAATGCAGAGATATATCACCGGCTCTTTCCGGAATTTCAGATACAGTAGCGGGTATATTAAACACGACCCAATGCCACCATCCGCTGCCTGTTGGTGCGTCCGGATCAAACATTGTTATCGCGAAACTTTTTGTTCCCTTCGGAGGATTAACCCATGAAAGTTCAGGAGATATATTCTGACCATCGCAACCAAAACTGTTCATAACATATTTTTTAAGAGCCTGCCCCTGCATACCGTCACTAAACAGTGTAAAAGAATCAACTTTCCGAAGAGATTTATTCGAGTCCATAAGATAATAAATTAATATTCGTCTCCGTTTAAAATTAAAACACCGGCATTAAAAATCGGTTCATACTTTAGTTTATTTTTGTCAATCCATACAGATTAATTAACAGAATAGAAAAAGTTGATTAACTTTGTGAATCACATAAATCAATTCAACTGTTATGTTAGACGAAATAAAAAAAGCCTGCGATGTAATGCAACAAGGTGGTGTGATACTATACCCAACAGACACAGTGTGGGGAATAGGCTGTGACGCCACTAATGCGGAAGCGGTAAAGAAAGTATATGAGATAAAAAAACGAGTTGATAATAAAGCTTTACTTGTATTGACGGACAATCCTGTAAAAATAGATTTCTATGTTGACAGTGTCCCGGAGATTGCATGGGATCTTATTGAAGTTTCCGACAAACCTCTTACGATAATCTATTCGAAAGCAAAAAATCTTGCCGAAAACCTTATTGGGGAAGATGGCAGCATAGGCATACGAATCACAAATGAGGAGTTTTCCAAGAAACTTTGTCAAAGATTTAAAAAGGCGATCGTGTCTACTTCAGCCAACATAAGCGGTGAGCCTACTCCACTAAATTTTAAAGAGATAAGTCAGGCAATTAAAGACAGCGTTGACTACATTGTTGATTACAGACAAAAGGATGAATCAAAACCAAATCCGTCATCTATAATCAAAGTTGGAGAAGGCGGATTGATACAAGTAATAAGAGAATAACATGGATTACAGTGAATAAAACGAGACAGGTATTAAAATATATCGCAGCCGATCTTACAGCATCAATGATAGGCTGGATGTGCTTCAACAGCTATCGGTATGAGGTACTGGCCAATCGTATATTTCACTCTCTAAGGGAATTTCT
>CAMTOT010000253.1 GCA_947074165.1 uncultured Bacteroidales bacterium | reverse complement strand
GAGATAATGAGCGGTGACTGGAGTTCAGACGTGTGCTCTTCCGATCTTATAAGGACTACATCTTGTGAAATATTTAAAAGAAATAAAAACGTTAAATGTTTTTATTTACGTTTTCAATCCATCCAAGAATTTCATCGCGTCCTATTCTGTCCTCTGATGAAGTTTCAAATATAGGAGGAAACTCTTCCCACTGTTCGGCTAGTTTGCCAAGATACTTTTCTTTATTTTCTTTCCATTTGGTACGCGACTGCTTGTCCAGTTTTGTAAATACGATACAAAAAGGTATTCCGTTTTCGCCAAGCCACTCCATAAAATCAAGATCTATCTTTTGAGGTTCGTGTCTCGAATCGATAAGTACAAAAAGAGCAGTCATCTGCCCTCTGGTCATTATGTAGCTATCTATAATCTTACGAATCTCTTCCCTTCCTTTTTTTCCACGTTGCGCGTATCCGTAACCAGGAAGGTCAACAAGATACCACTCATTGTTGATTATAAAGTGGTTTATTAGTAGTGTTTTACCCGGCATTGAAGATGTCATAGCCAGGCCTTTTCTGTTGGTAAGCATATTTATAAGTGATGATTTCCCAACGTTAGAGCGTCCGATAAACGCGTATTCGGGCATATTGCCCTCCGGACACTTCTTTACATTGGTATTACTTATCACAAATTGTGCGTCTTTTATATCCATATTATTCTTTTTTGACAAGACACAAAGATAACCAACTAAAATAAACATTGCAACGAAACTCTCCTTGTTTTCCTTAATTATAACTTACAACCGATTAATTGTTATTGATAATTGTATAATTTTAGATTCTTCTAAAGTATAATTTTTATAATTTTGTCATTGTAATTTAATTAGTAAATGAGTAATAAATATCCATCACAAGTACTGGAAGACGCTGTAAATGAATTCTCTAAACTGCCGGGTATAGGTCGGAAAAGCGCTCTTCGTCTTGTTCTGCATCTGCTCCGCCAGGAAGGCGGGATTGTAGAAACCTTTGGAAATACGATGATACGTCTATCTAAAGAGATAAAATATTGTAAAGTATGTCATAATATATCAGATACAGATGTATGCTCTATATGTGCGAATAACTCGCGTGACAACTCTGTGATTTGCGTTGTTGAAAATGTTAAGGACGTAATGGTCGTTGAGAATACACATCAGTTTACAGGTATATATCATGTTTTAGGAGGTATTATTTCACCAATGGATGGAATAGGTCCTAACGACCTGCGCATAGAATCGCTTGTGGAAAGAGTAGCGTCGGGAACAATAAAGGAGGTTGTACTTGCGTTAAGTACAACAATGGAGGGAGATACCACCAATTTTTATATATTTCGTAAGCTTGCGCCTTATGATGTAAAGATAAGCATAATTGCCCGCGGCGTATCTATTGGAGATGAACTTGAATATACAGACGAGATCACATTAGGCCGTTCAATTGTAAATCGAACGCTATTTACCGATGCATTCAGAGTATAAATATTAACGTTTTTTTGATGAATACACTTATAGAAACACTTCATAATCACGCGAAAAAGATATTTGTTTTATCATATATCTTTATCCTCGTTATCTTTTTCACAGTTAATTTCTTTGAACTACCTCTTATCGACGGAGAAACATCCGTAAAGATTAATACATTCGGCATCCTTTTTACCCTCCTTACCATACCGTTATCTTTAAAAGGGTATGCCAAATCAATAGAGTCAATTCGTCAGATTGGCGTAGAGGATGCTATTGTGGCTAAATACAAAAAAGCTGGAATTATACGTGTTTTCCTGCTTTCGTCAGCCGTTTGTATAAATATTGTTATATACGGGTTTACTCAAGATCCTTCTATGATTGTATGTGCCCTTATTCCTCTTGCTTCAACATTTTTCTGTATCCCGTCAAAGAAACGTACATTCGTTGAACTGATGCCAGAAGAAAAGTCAGAGGATGAAGATGCGATTCAAGGCGAATAATGTAAGTGGATTAACCTTTCAAGAAAACACATTTAATAGATGAAATTAAGCATTATAATTGTCAACTATAAAGTGAAATATTTTATAGAGCAGGTACTTATCTCTGTAAAAGAAGCCGCACACGGCATAGAAACAGAGGTGATAGTTGTAGACAATGACTCTCAGGATGACTCTATCGAATATCTTTCAAAAAGATTTGACTGGGTCATATTTATAGCCAATAAAGAGAATGTGGGATTTGCTAAAGCTAATAATCAAGCCGTAGATATTGCCTCTGGTGATTATATCTTATATCTAAATCCCGATACGCTTCTTGGTAATGGCGCATTGCGTGACTCTATTACATTTATGGACTCGAATCCGGATGTAGGAGCTGTTGGCGTAAAGATGCTTGATGGTCGAGGTAATTTTTTGCCGGAATCAAAGCGGGGTTTCCCAACACCGTGGGTTTCATTTTGTAAAATATTCGGATTAAGTTCACTCTTTCCTCACACGCGACTTTTCGGACGCTATCATGTAAAATATCTCGACAATTCTTCTGTTCATCAGATTGATGTAATGGCAGGAGCGTATATGATGCTCAGAAAAGATGTGATTAAAAAATGTGGTTCTTTCGATGAGGATTTCTTCATGTATGGCGAAGATATTGACTTGTCATACCGTATTACAAAGGCAGGGTATAAAAACTTTTACCTGCCAATTCGCATACTTCACTACAAAGGTGAGAGTACAAAAAAAGATATACGCTATGTGAAGATATTTTATAGTGCTATGTATATATTCTTCAGAAAGCATTATCCTAATGTGTCGGGTATATATGGCTTTTTTATTCGCTTTGCTATAATAATGCGAGCCTTCATCGCCGCGATAAGGAATATATTTATGCCTTTGATTAGCAAAATAAGAAAAATAAAAACCGGTAAGACCAACTTTCTTATATGTGCCGCTGTACAAAACTCAACTATACTTATGGATAGAATAAATAAAAGCGGGCTTAATATAGATAATATAACCTCTTCGCAAAATAGGTCATGGGCTTTGCTTGCATCAGACATTGATGCGCATTCTGTATCAGATGTTGTGCTCTCTGATACATTGATGAGCTATGATGAGATATTAGAAATTATGGAGTATTTGTCTGTTAAGAAAGTGAATTTTCACATACATACAGCACCAAGTGGGACTATAATTTCATCTAATGGTTTAATAATTGATGTTAAGTGAGAAAATAAATTTTTTCTATACAGACATTTTTCTTAAATTTCAGTATAATTAATTCAAATTGATTTATTATGCTGGAAAATGAACTAATCAAATTAAGAGCGCCTGAGCCGGAAGATTTAAAGGTGCTTTATGAGTGGGAGAATGATACTGAGTTGTGGATTTATGGTTCTACCATAGCGCCTTTTTCTAAATACATATTAAAGAAGTACATTGCTACATATAACACAGATATATTCGAAACCAATCAACTTCGTTTTATAATAGAGTCAAAACAGGATGGAAATGTCGTTGGGATTATCGATTTATTTGATTTTGATCCTTTTAATAACAGAGCGGCAGTCGGTATTCTCGTAGATCGCAATATGCAAAATAAAGGTATAGCCTCAGTGGCTCTTTCTTTGCTTTGTGAATATAGTTTCAAGTTTCTTCATATTCACATGCTTTACGCTCATATTCCTGCAGAAAATAAAGGCAGCATAAAGCTTTTTGAACGGCAAGGGTTTGAATGTGCAGGCGATTTGAAAGGATGGCTTCGCGTCGCCGATGTTTATACAGATGTATTTATCTATCAGCGCATTCGTCAGTGAGATGTTACATAATCTGTTTATCTCAAAATACGTTTATTATCTATTGCGGAATAAATTAATTTTTCTAAATTAGAATTATACTCATTCCCTGATTAAGTATAACAAATATAAAACATAACGGATTATGATAATAAAAACCGAAATATTTAAGATAAAACATAATGACCTTGCTCCTGCGGCCGGACGTATGTTAATTGCAGAACCATTCCTTAAAGAACAGCACTTTCAGCGATCTGTCGTATTTATTATAGAGTGTCATGATGAGGGTGGTATGGGCATTGTTTTAAATAAGGTGTCAAATGTAACTCTTAATGATATTATAGAAAATCTTGATAATATTGATGATATTCCGGTATATATAGGTGGACCAGTCAGTAAAGACCGCTTATTTTATCTTCACACACTTGGCGATATTATTCCTGGTGCAACGGAGATCGCCGACGGGATTTATATTGATGGAGACTTTGATGTTATTCTTAACTATATACGCAGTGGTAATCCGGTTAATGGCTGCATACGTTTTTTTGTGGGTTACTCAGGATGGGATGTCGGTCAGCTTGTAGAAGAGATAGAAAATAATTCATGGCTTGTGGCTGAAAATGATAAAAAAATTATACTCTCTCTTAATGGTGATTTCGCATGGCGTAGTTCAGTGTTGTCTATGGATAGTATATACCATGCCTGGCTAAATTATCCTAAAGATCCTTTGTATAACTAATGTAATCATAATATAAGACATAAAAAGAGCAGCAATATCAGCTGCTCTTTTTGTGTCTTATATTATAATTGTATGAGTAAATAAATTCTCTTTTAAATGTAATGGGGGAATAGTAAGCAGGCTGTCTAATAAGGTTTTAGATAGCCCGTTTTATATGCAGAAAAAGGATTATTCAATGTCTTTTCAAAAATCTCCCAACCAATAGTATATATGAATCAACGGTTGCCGATATCGGCAACAGGCGTTGCACATAAAGGTTTAGTTAGGATATTTTTG
>CAMTOT010000252.1 GCA_947074165.1 uncultured Bacteroidales bacterium | reverse complement strand
TGTTCTAGTTCGTCATGGCTGAGGACTGACGATGTAGGTTTTTTTGTTTTCAAGCAGAAGACGGCATACGAGATAATGAGCGGTGAATGGATTTCAGACGTGTGCTCTTCCGATCTGAGAGAGAGTCGCTTTCCGTCATAAAGATGAAAAAACCAACAGCTGGATTCCAACTACATGGAATACATTCTCTGAAAAAGTGATCACACTTGCAAAAGCTATAGCAGCTTTCGGAATTAAAGAGAAAGACTGTTGCGCAACATTTACTCAGAACAAACCTGAAGGATTATACGCCGACTTCGCTATGTACGCGAATCGTGTAGCCGTGACTCCGCTATACGCAACGAGCTCTGTAAAACAGGTAGAATATATATTAAATGACTGTAAGGCGCGTCTGCTTTTTGTTGGCGAGCAATATCAATATGATACGGCATTGGCAGCTTCTGCCAATATCCCGACACTTGAGAAGATTATCATCTTCGACAATACAGTAAAAAGAGAAGAGGGCGATCAGCTAAGTATTTATCTTGATGAGTTTATGCAGGACGGAATAAGCGATAAATTCCTTCTTGTTGTGAAAGAGCGTCAGGATGCGGCTTCCGCTAATGATCTTGCTAATCTTATTTACACATCAGGTACTACAGGTGAACCTAAAGGGGTTATGCTTAACCATAGCAACTTCCAGTTTATAATGAAGATTCACTTGGATCGTCTTAAGATAACACGTGATGACCGTTCGATGAGCTTCCTTCCTTTTGCTCATATTTTTGAGCGCGCATGGTCGTATTTCTGTCTTGCGCTTGGCGTACAGATAGAGATAAATCTTAAGCCTATTGATATTCAGAAATCTCTGCGTGAGACGGAGCCTACTATCATGTGTGCCGTTCCTCGTTTCTGGGAAAAGGTTTATCAGGCTGTTATGGACAAGAAAGCCCGCTCGAAAGGAGTTGTACTCGCGCTAATGGAGAAAGCTCTAAAAGTAGGACGTGAATATAATCTTGAGTACAGAGTAAAAAATAAAAAGGCTCCACTTGGATTATCATTGCAGTATAAGCTGTTTGATAAACTTGTATTATCAAAAATACGTAAGGTAGCCGGTCTTACTAATGCAAACTTCTTCCCTTGCGCCGGAGCAGCGTTGTCTCAGAATATAAATGAGTTTCTGCATTCGATTGGCGTGAATATTATATACGGTTACGGTTTGACAGAAACTACCGCTACTGTCTCTTGTTTTGAGAATTCCGGATTTGACTTTACTTCTATGGGTACGCCTATGCCTGAAGTTGAGGTGAAAATCGGAGAAAACAATGAGATCCTTGTTCGTGGCGAGTCTGTGATGAAAGGTTACTATAATAAACCGGAAGAAACGGCTAAGGCGTTTACCGAAGATGGATTCTTCCGTACAGGTGACGCGGGTGGTATTCGTCCCGGAGGCGGCATATATATGACAGAGCGTATTAAAGACCTGTTTAAAACCGCTAACGGAAAATATGTGGCACCTCAGGCTCTTGAAACAAGAATAGCTGAAGACCGTTTTATTGAGCAGATCGCGGTAATCGGTGACCAGCGTAAATTCGTATCCGCTTTGATTATCCCGGCTTATGAACCACTGAAAGAGTATGCCGCTATGAAGAATATCTCATATAATGATATGGGTGATTTGCTTTCGAAAGCTGAGATAAAAGAGCTTTATGAGGTAAATCTTAAGATTGTTCAGTCGGAGTTTGCTTCTTATGAGCAGGTGAAACGATTTACACTTCTTTCCGATCCGTTTACAATGGAATCGGGAGAACTAACCAATACTCTTAAAATAAGAAGATCAATAATCAATGAGCGTTATAAAGAACAAATTGACGCTATGTATAATTAATTTGCTTATTATCAAAAACAATATTGAAACAACCGCGTGCGTAATGCATTGCGGTTGTTTGCGTTTAATAATATTAAGCGGCTTTTTTTATTCCTCTTTTCTGTGTACATTTGCAGGCAAAATAAATTATTAACAAATACATAATATAAAGATTATGATTACATCTGAGCAATTGAAAAACGTTCAGGAGCGCGAGCACGCGTTGAGGAGGTATCTTTGACGTCGATACGAAATTAATTCAAATCGAGGAAGAAGAATTGCGCACGCATGCACCCGGTTTCTGGGACGACAATAAGGCCGCTGAAGCGCAAATGAAAAAAATCAAAGACCTGAAAAAATGGGTTGATGCATATAATGAAGTTAAAGGCGCTGTAGAGGAACTTGCTCTTGCTTTTGACTTTGTGAAAGAAGAACTTGTCACAGAAGATGAAGTTGATCAGGCTTATTCTAAGGCTGTAGAGCTAATCGAGGATGTAGAGCTTCGCAATATGCTTCGTGAAGAGGAAGATAAACTTGGTTGTGTATTGAAGATTAACGCCGGAGCAGGTGGTACAGAAAGTAATGACTGGGCTTCTATGCTTATGCGTATGTATCTTCGTTATGCCGAATCACACGGATATAAAACAACTATCACCAACCTTCAGGAAGGGGATGAGGCGGGCATTAAGACCGTAACTATCCAGGTAGAGGGTGAGTTTGCGTATGGTTATTTGAAAAGCGAAAATGGTGTACACCGTCTTGTACGTGTATCTCCTTATAACGCGCAGGGTAAACGTATGACATCTTTCGTATCTGTATTTGTTATTCCGCTTGTTGATGACTCTATCGAGATTGAGATTAATCCGGGAGATATCACATGGGAGACATTCCGTTCGTCGGGTGCCGGTGGTCAGAACGTAAATAAGGTAGAGACAGGGGTACGTCTTCGACACGCTCCGTCGGGTATCGTTATTGAGAATACAGAGAGCCGTTCGCAGTTTGGTAATAAGGACAACGCTATGCGTTTGCTTCGTTCTCAACTATATGAACTGGAACTTGAAAAACGCCGCGCCGCGCAGAAAGAGATTGAGGCGGGTAAGAAAAAGATTGAATGGGGCTCGCAGATACGAAGCTATGTATTTGACGACCGCAGGGTAAAAGACCATCGTACGGACTTCCAGACATCGAATGTAAACTCGGTTATGGATGGTAATATAGACGGTTTTATCAAAGCTTATCTGATGGAATTTGCCGGTAATAAGGAGTAATATTTCACGATATAAATAAAAACGGAGAGGAAAAGTGTTTTTACGCTTTTTCTCTCCGTTTTTATTTATTCAAAATAGAATGAAAGCACTACCATTCTGGAGGTCGCTTTACTTATTCCTTCAGAGTATCTTATCATTGTTTTGTCACGCAGATCATCTCTGTTGTGCTGTAATATATCAAGCATGCCAAAGCTAAACTTCAGCTCGGGGATCAGTTTGAAGAAGGGTAGATAAAGATCACAACCAAGACCTACTTCTATATAAGTATCAAATCTTTTCAGTAGTATAGGAGTGTCTTTCCTTTTTGAAAGATCCAGACCGGCGCTCGCGCCCGCAATGAGATAAGGACGATAGTTATTAACACGTCTTGCGGCGTATTTGAGACTAAGCGGCACCATAAGATAATTTGATTTAATATCCTGGTTTTCTTTCTCTCCGGTGTTAAGATCCACCATCTTTATATACTTACTGCCGAAATACATACTCGGAGTAAGTCGCAGACTAAGATTTTCTGTAAAAGCATAATCACCTACAAGTCCCACGGCGAATCCGGGGGAAAACCCTGGAATCTCAGCTACCCATTGGGAACCGTCTTCAGAAACAATGCCGTTGTGAACAAACTCTATATCCTGAGTGTGTACTCCAAGCATGAATCCGAAATGAATGCGACGCTGGTCAATATATGGCAGATTGCGCAGCTTCTCACTCTGGGAGTAAAGAAGGCAAGGTGTCAGGGAAACAGCTAATAATAGAAATTTTAAAATTTTACGCATTTTATGATGACGGAATGTGATTAAACTGTATATAATAAACGCATAAACATATGTGTTATTGCAAAAAGAGGAAAAATAACAATCTATAAGCGATAAACATCTTTTTTTCTTTAAAAAATATATTTTTCGTTTTGTCTGTACAATAAATAATTTAAATTTGCATCGCTAAATTAGTACTAATTCATAAAATAATTTCAAAAATGGCTCACGTAATTACAGAAGATTGTATCGCTTGCGGTACTTGTATCGACGAATGTCCAGTATCAGCTATCTCTGAAGGAGATATCTATGTAATCAATCCAGACACTTGTACTGACTGCGGCGCTTGCGCAAGCGTATGTCCTACAGAGGCTATCAAAGGTTGATTTTTGATACATCAAAGATAAAAACAAAATAGGCTGTCTTTTTTAAGGACAGCCTATCTTGTTTTATATACCTGCGGTTTTATATTTTATCTATTTTATCTAGTTCTACATACCATAGGTAGCCGTTGATATTCTTATATCCCATATCAGCCATCAGTTTGACATATGTGGCTACTTGTTTGCGATATTTTTTATGTTCCAGCGATCCGAATTTATAATCTATCACATCAACGTGATCATCATAAATCACAACTCTGTCAGGACGTAGAAAAAGACCCTCAGTGACAAGTATCTCTGTTTCATTAATAACATTATTGCCCGGAGCGAACCAGTGGGCAGCGTCATCTCTTGACGTTATCTCCTCAAGTTTATCAATCATATCTTTTCCCTCTTCACTATTTATAGCGCCGGTACTGATCAGATTATTGACTGCCGGAGTTATATCTTCAGGTATTTTAATAGCAGATAATACATCGTGCATCATATTCCCGTATAAACGAGCCTCTTTATCGTGGAAATACCCCTTGGCATGAAGACGAAGCTGAAGACGGTCGCCCG
>CAMTOT010000251.1 GCA_947074165.1 uncultured Bacteroidales bacterium | reverse complement strand
CTACACCAGGACGTACACTCTTTCCCTACACGACGCTCTTCCGATCTGATAATATCATACTCATTGCCTTTTGCGTTAAGATTATGGCATCCGTTAAGTTTTGCATACTCCAATTTAATCGCACCTTCTTGTTCACTTATGAATTTGATATTCTCACCGCCAATGAAGCCGGCGTAAACTCTCATTGCCACACTTTTATCACCATCGGCAAATACTGTGCCTCCGACAAGAAGCTTTTCTATAGCGCCTTCACAGTCGATAGCGATACCTCCTATGCCATGAGTTGAGATGCTACCCGTTACTTTTAGTTCTTTGATAGTGCCGCCTTTTTTCAGCGTAATACCGTTGGATGTTATATCAAGCCATTCTTCTCCTATGTGCACTCTTCTGACAGAACCAAATGTAGTAATGCTTTCAGATACACTAACCCTCTCTATAAAGCAATTTGAGAAAAACGCACTTGCTGAATCACCATGAGTTATTATCGAGTTAAAGTGTATATCTTTAATGACTCCGGCAAAGATGTAAAACCCTTTGGCTCCAATTCCAAATGTTTCTATCCCGTGTGTGTGTAAAATCTTTCCGATGTTACCTCCGTTGATAAATGCCGAACTGTTGAATCCGTGTGTCTCGATGCGGTCGGTGATGCTCCACTTTTCAACTGTCCCGCAATTAAAAAGAGCAGTCTCATTAGCGCCATAAGTGGTTATTCTACCGTAGTTGGTTATATTTTTTATATGTGTTTTATATCCTATGCAAAGCGCTGAAAATATAAGGTCTGAACGCCCCTTATCTAGATCGCCCTTAGTATATAGATGCCCGCAAGAGATCACGTTGCAGCTTACAGTCCCTTCCATATAATCATTGCCGAATATCACAAGTCCGGATCCGTTTATAGCCTGAGATTCGCTTCCGCAGCTGAAGTGTATTATGTCGACTTCAATATTGTCAGTTGGTTTATTTCCTTTATTCCATATTGTAAATGCACCTATCGCGATGTCGGTACCAAACCTGTTAGGACGCTCTGTTATATGAGATGTTATAGCGTGAGCCACATGTATAAACGCGGCATCTATTTTCCCCGATATTGTATTTTCATTTAGAATGAAACATATAATACCTACTACATTAAGTCTTGTAAGATGGTGTGTGCCAAATGACTCTATGCTTTGATCCTGAAATATAGCGCATTTGTCCGGGTCGGTGTATATATTAAGATTCTTAAGCTCATTGCCTTTAGTAAGACATATGCCCTCTGTCTCATCTGCGAAATACAGTTTCTTACCATCAAATTCACCCACAATGCTTTGATATGGGAGTAGTTTTATGGTCGGCAAATCGCTCAGGTCATTTCTGATAATCAGGTATCTTGCGCTCTTATCTTGTGTCGCATCAATAAGTTCCTGCGCTGTTGTTATTATTCTGAATACTGACATATCGTTTATGTTTACATTTGTCTTTAAAACACTTGCCGTCTTATTTTAGTTTAATAAACACATTTAAAATATGTTTTGCCTTATATTAAATAGTGTAATTTGTTGTAGTCGTTTTAATTATATATTTTTGTGAATGAACAGGTCAGTGACCGTAATGAAGAAAAGATGCGAAAGATATTTACTGCAATAGTTTTAGTTACATGCTGCATATTTAGTGCCGGAGCTCAGATAAATACAGACCGAATATTGAATGTAGGCCGTAATGCTCTTTATTTTGAAGACTATATTTTATCAATACAATATTTTAATCAGGTAATAAAGGTTAAGCCATATCTGGCAGAACCATATTTTTATAGAGCAGTAGCAAAGATCTCACTTGATGATTATCAGGGAGCGCTCGAGGACGCGTCTTTATGTATAGAAAGGAATCCTTTTATTATTAATACCTACCAGGTAAGGGGGATTGCGTATCAGAATCTTGAGCAATATGATAAGGCTATAGCCGACTATAAAAAAGGACTGGAATATTCGCCGGAAAATCGCACGTTTTTGCTTAATATGGCGATAGCTTACGCGCAAAAAAAAGAATATGATAAGGCTTTGACTGGATTTGATAACCTGATTGATATTCATCCTAATTATTATAATGGATATATAAGCCGCTCAGCGATATTTATTGAAAAAGGAGATACAGTTTCCGCTGTTTCAGACCTTGATAAAGCTATTAAGATTGATAAGCACTCTTCGGCTGCTTTTGCCCGCCGTGCTATGATTAAAGCCCAGCTTGAGGAGTATAAACCGGCTCTTGAGGATATCAATACAGCCATTAGGCTGGATCCTACAATTAGTGCGTATTATATCAATCGTGGACTTATTAAGTATCATATGAATGATCTGAGAGGCACTATGGCTGATTATGATCAGGTAATAGAGGTGGATAAAAATAATATAATAGCTTATTATAACCGCGGCCTTTTAAGGGCTCAGGTAGGTGACCGAAACCGTGCCATCGATGATTTTTCAAATGTAATCAGGCTTGAATCTGATAATTTCTTCGCGTATTATAACAGGGCTATCCTATGTGATGAGATTGGTGATCTTAATGGTGCTCTGAATGATTATACGACTGTATTGGGGGAGTATCCTAAATTTTTGCCTGCCATGTATGCACGCTCTAATATTTATCGTAGGATGAATGAATTGAAGAAAGCGGAGGCCGACTATATGGCAGCTTATAATATGGAGAAAGAGATGCTTGCTCAAAGGGAGGCTTCAAAACGAAAACCAGGTCAGGCGGGGAATACATTAGCGAAAAATGATGAGGACGAAGATAGCGATGAGGAGAAGGTAAGAAAACAGTCTGATAAGAATATTCAGAAATTTAACAGAATTCTTGTTGCTGACAATGAAAGCGCTAAAAGCAAGTATAATTCAGAAATACGTGGTCGGGTACAGGATAAGAATGTATCTGTAGAGCTTGAGGAGTCGTTTGTACTATCATATTATGAAAAGGGAGAGTCTGTGCGTCAGAATATATATTTTGATAAATCAATTTCTGACTTTAATAGAGCAAATGCTCTTGCACGAAGACTTAAACCCACAAATAGTGAGGCTTCTCTTACTACATTTCAGGTAGAAGCTCACTTCGCTTCAGTAGATAATAACTCAAGGCTTATTGATATCTCACCCAATAACCCGCTTCCGTATTTTGCAAGGAGCCTTGACTTTATGTTAGTACAGGATTTTGAAAATGCTATATCAGACCTTAATCACCTATTAGCACTTCGTGATAACTTTGTGTTGGGCTATTTTAATCGAGCTGCAATAAGGATGAAGCAACTGGAGGCCGGGATTCATAAAGATGATGCTTTGCAGAGTGATGATAATATGCTAAATATGAATCTGACGGTTACTGGTAAGAAAAAACAAAATGCAAATAGTAATAATGGTGACCGAATGATTGGAGGAGTCAATAATAGAGGTAATCTTCGTAATATTGAGTTCGAACTAATGATGCGTGACTACGATAAGGTGATTCAGCTTGATCCGAAGTTTGTATATGCATATTATAACAGGGCAAATGTGTATTGTGCGCAGAAAGATTATAAATTGGCTTTGCTTGACTATAGTACCGCGATTGAATTATATCCAGAGTTTGCAGAGGCTTTGTTTAATCGTGGACTTGTATATTTTTACCTTGGAGAGAATGATAAGGCTGTATCTGATTTAAGTAAGGCCGGAGAACTTGGTATTGTGGCTGCATATAATATAATAAAGAGAGCTGCCGAATAAAGCGGTTAAAAAACAAACAAAAACCGTGTAATGTTTGTTTTGAGGTTGTGTTAATACATATTTTCTAAAAAAGAATGTAAATAACAGATAATTACCTTAACTATATTATATATGTCAGTAAAAGTAAACATTCTCGGTACGGTTGATGTCAGTACCTGCTCTGAGCCTGAATCCGTAAACTCAATCATTGAAGAGTTGGCTGTAGCAGGGGTAAATGGCATAAGTTTCAGTCTTCATACTGATAGCTCATCTTCAATAAGGCCATTTACAATAGCTCAGTGGTCTGGTATTAAAAACTATTGTGATGCTCTTAATATAGAGTTCATAGGTGGTCCGAGAGCAATGTGTGCGGTAGATTGCTTTGAGGAAATAGGTGTAAGTCGTTACCGTGTTGATACGGATGAGGTTGGTAATTATCTTCTTTTAGAGAAACTTGCCAGAACCGGTAAAGAGTTAATTATCTCAGCACCGTCCGGAATGGACTGGCAGATTGAGAAAATGGTCGATTTTATACAGCCGTATAATAATTCGATGATTATTATGCACTGGATGCCTGCTTATCCATGTCAGCCATGGGACTGGGGGCTGAGGCGGTTAGAGTGGCTTAAAGATCATTATGGCTATAAAGTTGGACTTTGCGACCGTTCAGGAGATTTGTTTGCGAGCTCTGCGGCAATCGCTCTTGGTGCTGAATATCTTGAAATAAGATATGATGATTATACACATGAGTTTAGAAAAAGACTAATAGAGGGAATTCGTAAAGTGGAGTCGTCCATGCAGAAAGTGAATAGTAATACAAATGAAGATAATTATACTCATATTCATCTTAAGTCATCTTCAGACCGTTCGTTGATCTTTAATAAAGACAAAAAGAAAGATTCAGTGATAACGATTGAAGATATAGAGTTTGCTGAGAATACTTCAGGTATAGATGTGTCAAGGTATTATGATATTGTGGGCAAATCTCTTTGTGCAGACGTAAAACAAGGTGAGCTCTTAAACTGGAGTTTATTAAAGATGGAGGCCAGATTATAAATAGAGATCGGAAGAGCACACGTCTGAACTCCAGTCACCGCTCATTATCT
>CAMTOT010000250.1 GCA_947074165.1 uncultured Bacteroidales bacterium | reverse complement strand
ATCTACAGGATTTAATTTCCCATCGTTTACGACTACTTTTCTGACTCCGCAAAGCGACCCGATGATTGGATGGAAACGTACCAAACCGAGCTACGAAGAGATTTATCTACCGGACGCGCCGCTTACCCAGGCATCGCAGTTTGGTAAGGGATATACTTTCCCGGCTCTTTTTCATATTGGCGAAAACGGCTGGGCGCTGGTGAGTGAGACTGGTGTAGACAGCCGCTACTGCGCCTCTCGTCTGAGCGACGCCTCAGATGATGGTGTGTTTACGGTAGCGTTTCCTATGCCGGAGGAGAATAACGGCAACGGTACGGCAGCTCCCGGTATGGCTTTGCCCGGTAATACGCCATGGAGGACAATTACAGTAGGTGATAATCTAAAACCAGTAGTTGAAACTACTATACCGTGGGATGTGGTAGAACCTCTTTATGTGACAAACAATAATTATAAACACGGTAAAAGTACTTGGAGCTGGATACTGTGGCAAGACGGCAGTATTAATTATGATGATCAGGTTAAGTTTATTGATCTTTCGTCTGAAATGGGATATCAATACGCGCTTGTTGATAACTGGTGGGATACTAATATCGGGCATGAGCGTATGGAGGATCTTATTAAATATGGTAAAAGTAAGAATGTAGATCTGTTCATATGGTACAGTTCGAGCGGCTACTGGAATGATATTGTACAGGGTCCGATTAATGTGATGGATAATCCGATCTCTCGCAAAAAGGAGATGAAATGGTTACAGAAAAATGGTGTGAAGGGGATTAAAGTAGATTTCTTCGGTGGTGATAAACAGGAGACAATGAGACTTTATGAATCTATACTCAGCGATGCTGACGATCATGGACTGATGGTGATATTTCACGGATGTACGATACCTCGCGGATGGGAACGCATGTATCCTAACTTTGTGGGAAGTGAGGCTGTACTTGCGTCAGAAAATCTTATTTTCACTCAGGAGTCAAACGATAATGAGGCTTACAACGCCTGTCTGCATCCTTTTATTCGCAACTCTATAGGCAGTATGGATTTCGGCGGAGTGTTGCTTAACAAACGTCACGACAGAACCAATAGCAAGGGTAATATAAGAAGAACGACCGACGCGTTTCAGCTTGCTACGGCGACATTGTTTCAATCGCCTGTTCAGAATTTTGCCATCACGCCTAATAATCTTACCGATGCGCCGTCTGAGGCTATTGAATATATGAAAACCGTGCCGACTGAATGGGACGAGACTGTGTTTATCGACGGATACCCGGGCAAATTTGTTGTTCTGGCAAGACGCAACGGAGATGATTGGTATATAACGGGTGTAAACGCGCAGAAGGAGCCACTAAAACTTAAGTTAAATCTGCCGATGCTTAATAAAGGCGACGATGTAAAATATTATACAGACAATAAGAAAAGAGAACTTACGGTAGAGAATTTAAAAATCAAACGTGATGGTGAATTGACGGTTACAATGCAGCCTGACGGTGGTATGATGATTATAAAATGATGATTTATATTAACCTGCGATAAGAGTTTATTTTCCTTTATAATATTATCTTTGCGGCAATTTTATAAACTATTTTTATTAAAAAAAAGTAATAATACTGCCGCATGAAAAATTTCAAAGGATTCTTATTCGCAATTCTTTCATCAACGACATTCGGACTTATTCCGCTTCTGGCACTGCCTGTTCTTAACTCGGGCATGTCTATGCACTCTGTGCTTTCATACCGCTTTATTTTATCTGCTATTCTAATGCTTTTCGTGGCATTATATAAGAGGGCGGATTTACGCGTTAGCCTTAAGCAGTTTGGCGTATTATCTGTGCTTGGTTTTCTGTATGGCGCTACGGCTTTGTTGCTTTTGCAGGCATATACGATGATCCCGACAGGTATAGCAACGACTATCCATTTCCTTTATCCGCTTATTGTAGCGATGATAATGATTTTGATATTCAAGGAGAAAGGCGGTAAGGGGATTATATTCGCTACTATTTTATCACTCGCGGGTGTGGCGGCTTTAAGCTGGAATCAAAGCGGCGCGGTGAGTCTGAGCGGTATTATGGTGGCACTTTGCACGATTTTTACTTACGCTATATATATCGTTGGTGTGCAGAAAAGTTCTGTATCGAATATGAATGAGTACTCGATGACTTTTTATATACTGTTCAGCTCGGCTATAATGTTCTGCGTCAACTCTTTGTACAGCGGTGGTATTGAGCCGATTGGGAATTTTGAGGATGGCATGAATCTTTTGATGCTGGCGCTTTTCCCTACTGTTATATCTGACCTGGCTCTTATTCTTGCTATAAAGTATATAGGGCCGACCATGACATCTATTCTCGGCTGTATGGAGCCGCTTACTGCCGTGGTGATCGGCATTATGGTGTTTAGCGAGCCTTTCGGTATCAGAATTGTGCTTGGCATCACTTTTATATTGATAGCTGTGACGATGGTTATCATTAGTCAGGCGAGAAAGAAAACGGATATTCAGACGACCCATTAAGATAATAAAAGCATAAAAAAATCCCGTTGGTAATGTACCGACGGGATTTTTTCGTATATAATATTTATGGTCTAATCATTAAATATATTTATTACAGATTCGCCTCTGTAATCTATTCTGATTTCTCTGCCTCCAAAGAAAGCGACAGGTGTAATCAGGACATCTACTTTCTCGATTTCAGGATATCCTACGTCTGAAAGCATAAATGAAAATGACGCTTCTTTTATTACATTATTAAACAGGACTTTTTCTGCAAATACAGTTTCTATGCGATTCCTCTCCTTATAAATTAATTGATAATCGTTTGCATTATAATATATATCATAATAGATCGCTTTTAGATCTCCCGTAAATGAAAAAGAGCAGTCTGATAGAAACGCTGGGGCTTCTGTCATACTGTCAAAATCATTGATAGATATCTCAAGGCTTCCATTGCAGATCCATGAATAATTACATATATAATTATCAGGTGAGAAGTCCCACACTCCGTTGCCTTTATAGGTCAGTTTCTGCCACGTTTCCATGTATGGTGCATTACCGCCCTGTTTTATATCCCAGTCTGTACCCGGTGTAAACAACGAAACTCCATGTGTGTTTATGACGCTCAACGTATCACCGCCACTTAGTACGCACCAGATGTTGTCTTTTACTTTTCGTACTTTATAATTCTTAAAATATTTATCTTCACTTATTTGATAATCTCCCGCTTCATTTTTAATATATTGTTCAAGCGGCAAAGCATACTCTAATATTCCGATATTATTCTTTAAGATTTTCTCAAGTGACTGAAATGCATACACGCCTGCCGAGTAATTATAGTTGTTACCATAATAATCGTCAACTACACATGAGGAAAACAGAAATACACAAACTACGGTGAGAAGAGTTTTTGATATTATAGCATCTCGTTTCATAACTTCTACTTTTTATTATTGAAAATCCTGTAACCCAATCCTATATTAAGTATACCAAAAGCTCCTATTCCAAATTCGCTAAAGCAATACATCCTTTTTCCGTAACTAAAACCGATAAATGTAAGGTTCCCCGTTAACTGCCAATATGAAGAATTCTCATATATTGGCTTAAGACCCTTGTCTTCTACAAAAGCAGCGCCTATACCGGCAGTGCTGTATAGCTTAAACTTTTCTTTATTCATCCAGTTTAGCTTGATCAATGGCAATACAGAGATATATCTTTTGTCGGTTTTACCTGTCTTATATTGCTGCCAATAACGTTCATACGCTACACCCACGCCTATATTAACTTTACGTGATAAACTAGTATAAGCTCTCGCGAAAATCGCGTTAGTAGTGTATTTATCCCCGATAGGAAAATTTTCATTCATGTTTATACCGCCATAGTCATATCCGATATATTCATCATCACTCAGCACTTCATAGTATGAAGCCCCCCACCCTAATTCAATTTCAAATCTATCACCGGCGGCAAAAGCCGGAGTCAAAGTGATCAAAAAGAGAAATAAAGCAATAAGTTTTTTTCTCATTAGTAAATATTTTAAGTCAGTAAATTTCTAAGAAATTCTTCCGACCCGGCTCTTTCAATATCCATTCTCCGATTTACATCTACCCAATCAATCTCACGTTTCATCACCTCATCGATGTTGTCGGAAGTGAATCTGTATTCAAGTCCGAGTCTTCGCAACAGCGAAGTAAGACGGCAGTTCATTATGCCGTGTTCTGCTCCCTGCAGTGGTAAAACCACAAAAGGAACATTAAAAATAAGACAAAACACAGTGCCGTGAAATGAGTTAGTTATAACCATTTTTGCACCGGCTATACATTCCAGCCACTGTTGTATGGATGGATATATCTTTTCGTATTCATCTTCACGCCCGGCACTCGCCACATATTTAAGCGAGAGGCCTTCCGTATTGACATAAGAAATAAGATCGTCGATCTCATTTTTCATCTTATATCCTAAAAGATAAAACATTGCGTAGCTTTCCTGTGATGTCGTATTTAAATCAAGTCTGTCACACCACTCTTTAGACGTAAGTAAAAACGTAGGGTCGGATACCAATACGGCATCTTCACGCCCGGCGGCTTTACACATATCAATACCGCTCTCCTCTCTTACTGATACGCTGTCAAATCGTTTTAACAGGGGAGAGATAAACATTCTATAACTCTCATCAAGTGACTCTAGTGAAAAACTGGCGGCGTAAGAGGCTCTCTTTACTTTTTTGCCACCAAAATCAAGAAAGAACGCTCTTATACGGTCGCGGTTTGTTTTATTGCACTCTTTATAATGCCAAACCTGGTCACTACCTGAGATCGGAAGAGCGTCGTGTAGGGAAAGAGTGTACGTCCTTGTGTAGATC
>CAMTOT010000249.1 GCA_947074165.1 uncultured Bacteroidales bacterium | reverse complement strand
GGTCTATGTATCTCTTAATCTTTTTTATGCGCCACTCTTTCCACGCCCATATTTTGGGCGATATGTAGTAATATACGGGTATGCCGAGTTTCTCCTTAATGTATTGAGCTATTTTAAGGTTGAAGCTCGGGTAATCCACAAGTATAAGTACGTCGGGATGATAGTCTACTATATCTTTTTTGCACTCTGACATATTTCGCAATACGGCAGGCAGATTTTTTATCACATTGACAAATCCCATGAACGCCATTTCGCGATAATGCTTTACGAGTTTACCTCCGCGCGCCTGCATCAGGTCGCCGCCAAAGTAACGGAAATCCGCGTCACTGTCTTTTTCAAGAATAGCGCGCATAAGATTTGAAGCGTGCAGGTCGCCCGACGCTTCTCCGGCAATGATATAGTATTTCATAGATGTGTGAAGTTGCTTATTTCTGCAAATGTACAAATTTTGAGATAGATTCGTGGCAGGTCATATCAACCTTGCATGGCACTACCGATACGTATCCCTCTTTAAGAGCCCATTCGTCGGTATCTTCCGCGTCGGGTTCGAGGTTTTGAAAGAATCCCTGAAGCCAGTAGTAGTCTTGTCCAAACGGATCTACGTCTTTGCGGTATTCCTGAGTCCAGTGTCCGCGCGCCTGGCGGCATAATTTGACACCTTTATACTCGTTGACGGCAGGGAAGTTTACATTAAGGCATACACCGTTGTCAAGTCCGCGATTTATAACATCCGCAACAATAGATCGTATGTAAGAGTCTGTTGCCGAGAAGTCTGCGTCGTGGTCGAATGTGCAAAGAGAGAAACCTACAGATGGGATTCCCATTATGCACCCTTCAAGAGCGGCACCCATAGTGCCTGAATACACGATGCTTATGGCCGCGTTAGAACCGTGGTTGATGCCTGATACTATAATGTCGGGGTTACGGTCGGAGAATATCTGGTGAAGAGCCAGTTTTACACAATCTACAGGTGTGCCGTTTGTCTTGTATATGTCAAGTCCTTCTTCCGTTTTTACGCGGTTGAGGCGAAGCGGTACGTTGGATGTTATTGCGCTTGACTGACCTGAGCGCGGACCGTCGGGGGCAACTACAACTATGTCGCCAACGGTGCGCAATGTCTCAACAAGAAAATTAATTCCTTTGGCAGTTACGCCATCATCATTTGTAATAAGTATTCTCGGACGGTTATTTAGCATAAAAAAAGTATATTTTCAAATTAACGTATCAAATGTACAAAATAAAGCGTATGCGTCACAAATGCGTAACGGTAATTTAATATACCGTAATCCTTAATAAGTATATTCAACACTTATTGATTTGCTTTATAGGTATTTAGAGTTATATTTGTGAATGTTTTCAACAAAAAGGGGAATTTATCAACAAATGAGGTAAATAAGAAATGAATGCTAAATGATTTGATAATTTTATTAGTTCCTTTGTTTTGAAAAAATACAATGAAATGGGAAAAGTAATTGCAATAGCCAATCAGAAAGGGGGAGTCGGCAAGACAACGACTACTATCAATCTGGCAGCTTCTCTGGCGGTACTTGAAAAGAAAGTTCTGGTTATAGACGCCGACCCACAGGCAAACGCATCTTCAGGATTAGGAATTGATATAAGAAACGTGGAAACATCGGTTTATGAGTGTCTGGTAGATAAAACACCTATCAAAGACGCTATCATGCCTTCTTGTGTGGAAGGTCTTGATATGCTTTGCTCAAGAATAGACCTTGTAGGTGCGGAGCTTGAACTGATAAATATACCTAATCGAGAGAAGGTTTTGCGTGAGCTTATTGAGGCGGTAAAACCTGACTATGACTACATCATTATCGACTGTTCGCCTTCACTGGGCTTGATTACCGTTAATTCGCTTACGGCTTCAGACTCGGTTGTTATACCTGTACAGGCTGAGTATTTCGCTCTGGAGGGTATCAGCAAACTTCTTAATACCGTAAAGATTATCAAATCAAGACTTAATCCGCAACTGGAGATAGAGGGTTTTCTTCTTACCATGTATGACTCACGCCTGCGTTCTGCAAATGAGATCTATGAGGAGTTGAAAAAGCACTTCCGTTCGCTTGTCTTCTCGACTGTAATACAGCGTAATATCAGACTAAGCGAAGCTCCGAGTCACGGTGTGCCGGCTATTATGTATGATCCCGATTCTAAGGGGAGCGTAAATTATATGCAGCTGGCTAAAGAGATTATTGATAAAGAGAAATAATGCAGCCAAATCAGTAACTTTATGAATTACAATAGAAAAAGCGCGCTTGGCCGTGGTCTTGATGCGCTTATTCAGCTTGATGAACCGTTAGAAGCTAAGGGTTCGTCGAATATAAGTGAAATAGAAATAAGCAAGATTTCAGCCAATCCGGATCAGCCTCGTCGTGAGTTTGATGATGACGCGCTGCTTGAACTGTCGCAGTCTATCGCTGCTCTTGGTATTATACAGCCGGTGACGCTTCGCGATATGGGCAATGGTAAATATCAGATTATTGCCGGAGAGCGACGATACAGAGCCTCTATGCTTGCCGGTAAGGAGACTATACCTGCTTATGTGCGTACGGCTACTGACGAGAATGTGCTTGAAATGGCGCTTATCGAGAATATACAGCGTGAGGATCTAAATCCGATTGAGGTGGCGCTTACTTATCAGAAGCTAATGGAGCAGTACAGCATGACGCAGGAGACTCTTAGCGAGCGTGTAGGTAAAAACAGAGCTACTATATCTAATCTGGTGCGTATGCTTAAGCTACCGGCTGAGATTCAGCTAGGTCTGAAAAATAAGCTTATCAGCGCCGGTCACGCCAAAGCACTTCTTTCGCTAAATAATCCGGAGGATCAGCTTTGTGTATATGAGGAGACTGTGAAGAACGAGTTTTCAGTAAGAAAGGTGGAGGAGATTGTCAAAGCTATAAATGACGGAGAACTCTCGCCTGTTAATACACAGAAAGAAGCTAAGCCGCGTTTGCCTGAAGAATACGGCATATTGAAAGAGCATCTTTCGAAGTTTTTTAAATCAAAAGTACAGCTCAGCTATAACGATAAGGGGAAAGGCAAGATAAGCATTCCGTTTAAATCGGAAGAGGAGCTGGAGAGAATAATAGGCATCTTTGATAAGCTACAGTAAACCTGTGCTTATCAAAGATTTTGTTTTTATAGCTAATTTCTTAACTTTACGTTTCAGAAATAAGAATTTAAGTCAAGTGAACAGAACCGCTATATATATATTATTAACAGGTTTATTCATCTGTCTTTCCTCATTTGACATTAAAGCTCAAAATAAGGAGGGGTATGATGAGTATTTTATAAACGATAGTCTGCCTGCGATAGTAGCCGACTACGATAAAGCATCGGCGGAGATCACTGCAGACAATGATCCTCTGTTTATACCAGACCCCAATAAGGCTGTGTGGTATGCTGCTCTGGTACCGGGCGGCGGACAGATTTATAACCGTAAGTATTGGAAACTGCCAATCATTTACGGCGGATATCTGGGATGTGTATATGCTTTTAACTTTAATCAGAGATATTACAAAAGCTATTCTAACGCTTATCGCGATCTTGTAGAGGATAACCCGGCAAAGAGTTATCTGGATTTCGTCAGTCCGAGTTTTGATGTAAATAACGCAGCTAATAAGCAGTGGCTTGAAAAAGCCCTTAAGCGAAAAAAAGACTCGTACAGACGTGATAGGGATTTGAGTGTAATCGTGATGCTTGGTGTATATCTTTTGTCGATGGTTGACGCTTATGTTGACGCGTCGCTTTATCATTTTGACATCTCCCCGGACCTCTCTTTGAGGATCGATCCGGCTATAATTGAACCTACAACTATAAACAGATCACGTGTGAGCAACACATCGTTGGGCTTGCAGTGTTCGATAAATTTCTAAATATGCGATACACCATTTTAATTTTATTAGCAGCGTTGAGTCTGCCGGTTTCGGCAAGGAGAAAGAAAAAAGTGAAAATGGAAGAGGCGCCTCCTGTCATAGAGCAGGTAGTTGAGCCTGTTGTTGTTGTGGTAGAACGTCCACCCATTACACTGAAAGATACTATCTCTGATAGTTCAATTATTATTCCTGAGTCGATGGATCTTGCTACCGACTCTGTATTAAGCGACTGGTTTGTTCAAAACTATATTTATACTGACTCCTCTTGTGTAGGTGATCATTATAATATTGATTATCCTGATTCTGTATACAAGGAGCGACTGGCTTCTTTGCCGGTAGTTATGGATATGACTTATAACCCTATTGTGAAGTCGTATATAAATACATATGCTGCCAAACGCCGCGGACTTGTAGAGTATATGCTTGGTCTTGGGAATTATTATTTTCCGATTTTTGAGGAGGTGCTTGACAAAAACGATATGCCATTGGAGCTTAAATATTTGCCGGTCATAGAGTCGGCGCTTAAGCCTACGGCACGCTCAAGGATGGGCGCTACGGGGATTTGGCAGTTTATGCACGCTACCGGAAGACAGATGGGTCTGGAGATTAATTCTCTTGTAGATGAGAGATGTGATCCGGTGAAATCGTCGGAAGCAGCGGCTAAATATCTAAAGCAGCTTTATAATATATATAATGACTGGTCGCTTGCCATAGCGGCTTACAACTGCGGTCCGGGTAACGTGAATAAAGCGATTAAGCGCTCGGGTGGTAAAACCGGATATTGGGATATTTATTTCTTCCTTCCGAAGGAGACAAGAGGTTATGTGCCGGCATTTATTGCAGCTACATATATAATGAATTATTATAATGAACACAATCTGTGTCCGGTTGTTACGGATATGCCTGCTCACTCAGATACTGTGGTAGTCAATAAGATGATACATTTTGAGCAGATTTGTGATAACCTTGATATTT
>CAMTOT010000248.1 GCA_947074165.1 uncultured Bacteroidales bacterium | reverse complement strand
GGTTTCCGGAAAAACTTAGTAAAGAGATTGATTTTGTTATAGCCGGAAATGATTTATCAGCAGATAATCCTGAACTTGAAAAAGCCAAGGAGCTTAATTTGCTTATACTTTCGTATCCTGAATATATCTTCTCTAAGATCAAGACAAAGCTGCGTCTTATGATTGCCGGTAACTCACAGAAACGAGAGTTGTCTAATATGGTTTATTATGCCCTTAAAAAGAATAATCTGCTTTTTGATTATGTTGTTGAGGAGAGTATCGATAAATCACCTGCGATAAATTTTAGTTATGATACCAGGATTGCCGTGCTTGAAGACAGTTGTCCTTTGCATACTCTATTTTTGAAGAGACAGATAAATGAATATTATCGTCCGCATGTATTGGTTATTCCTGATATGAACTGGATACCATCACATGATATGCCTTCTAAAGAGGATTACAGTAACTCTATAAAGAATCTGATAAACTCTGTAGAAAGAGACGGTAAGATAATATATAATGATAATTGCCCTGAGCTCGTAGATCTTTTGGGTAATATCAGAGAAGATATGACGGCTATGCCTTATTCTGCTCATACGGTGAAAGAGGATGAGTCTGGCACTTATCTTGTAAGCCGTTTTGGTGAATTTAAGGTTTACAGAAATGATTCAACATTTCTTGAAAATATTAACGCTGCCCGCTTAGCCTGTCGACAGATGGGGTTGTCTGATAAGCATTTTCTTGAGACAATGGTATCGTATAGTCAATTGTAATGTTTTAATATACCAGATAATGCTTATAGCACAACAAAAAAAGAAAGATAATATTGCTGAATATCTGCTTTATATGTGGCAGGTTGAGGATACTATACGTGCAAATTCGATGGATATTGAGAAGATAAAGCACAATATAATAGATCGTTTTGACCAGCCCGAAGAAGTGAAGAGTGAGATGGCGGAGTGGTATGAGAATCTTATTGAGATGATGCGACTTGAACATCTTGAGAAAGGCGGCCATTTGCAGATTAATAAAAATGTGATAATTGATCTGTCGGGTCTGCATCAGAGATTGCTTAAATCCTCTAAGGAGCCTTTTTACACGGCTGCATTTTACAAGACTCTTCCATATATTGTAGAGCTAAGAAGTAAAGCCGGAGATGATAAGGCTGGTGAGCTTGAAACTTGTTTTACAGCTCTTTATGGAGTTTTAATGCTTCGTCTGCAAAAAAAAGAAGTATCTTTGCAAACAATGGAAGCTGTAAAGCAAATTAGTACATTTCTTGCCATTCTTTCTGAAAAATACAAGCAGGACAGAGACGGCAAACTGGAGCTTGAAGATTAAATAGAAAAATATTATTAGGAGGCCTTGACAAATTTATTGCCGGCCTCCTTTTTCAATAAATAAGAATTCATTATGAAAAACATTCTTGTTACCGGATCAAACGGTCAGCTTGGAAATGAAATAAGAGTATTAAGTGGTCTGTATTCTGATCTTAATTTTATATTTACCGACGTAGCGGAACTTGATATTTGTAATCTTGACGCTATTGAGAAATTTGTTGAGAGTACTGATATATATGCAATCATAAACTGTGCTGCATATACAGCCGTTGATAAAGCGGAAAGTGATGTGGCGTTGTGTAATAAAATAAATTGTGACGCGGTTGCTAATCTAGGTAAAGTAGCTGAGCAGAAAGGTGCGTACATTGTTCATGTATCAACAGATTATGTATATTCTGGTGTTAATCATAAGCCTTATGTGGAGATAGATCCTACTGCGCCGGTATCTGTATATGGTATTACAAAGCTGGCAGGGGAGGAAGCTTTGGTTGATAGCTGTAAAAATGCTGTTATACTTCGTACTTCATGGTTATATTCTGAGTTTGGTAACAATTTTGTAAAAACGATGATTCGTCTTGGAAGAGAGAAAGATTCTCTTGGTGTTATATTTGACCAGGTTGGTACGCCGACTTACGCGTACGATTTGGCAAAAGCGATACTTGACATTATAACAGCCGGTTCATTTGTGCCGGGAATATATAATTATTCAAACGAAGGTGTATGCAGTTGGTATGATTTTGCAATAAAGATACATGAGATTGCAGGAGTGACAGGTTGTGACGTGCGTCCGCTTGAGACATCAGAGTATCCTACGCCGGCTACACGCCCGCATTACAGCGTGATGAATAAGAAAAAGATCAGAGACGCATATTCAATTGCAATTCCTCATTGGGAGAATAGCCTGAAAGTGTGTATTGCTAATTTAATGAAACAGGAAAATTAAAGATTTAAAATATATAATGAGCGAACTAACAGAAGAAATCAAGAAGAGAAGGACATTTGCTATTATCAGTCACCCCGATGCGGGTAAAACGACTCTGACAGAGAAGCTTTTGCTTTTTGGTGGAGCTATCCACGTAGCCGGAGCTGTTAAATCAAATAAAATCAAAAAGACAGCTACATCCGACTGGATGGAAATAGAGAAGCAACGTGGAATTTCTGTTGCTACATCTGTTATGGCTTTTGATTATGAAGGTTATAAAATCAATATTCTGGATACTCCCGGTCACCAGGATTTCGCTGAAGATACATACCGTACGCTAACAGCCGTAGATAGTGTAATCATTGTTGTAGATACAGCTAAGGGTGTAGAGATGCAGACAAGAAAGCTAATGGAGGTGTGTCGTATGCGTAAAACTCCGGTTATCGTGTTTGTAAATAAGATGGACCGAGAAGGTAAGGATCCGTTTGACCTTCTTGATGAAATCGAGTCTGAGCTTAAAATTAATGTTCGTCCTTTGAGCTGGCCTATCAATATAGGTCAGAGATTTAAAGGAGTATATAATATATACGAAAATAAACTTGACCTATATACTCCAAACAAACAATATGTTACGGAGAAAGTAGAGATTAAAGATATTAATGCTCCTGTACTTGAACAGCAGGTAGGAGAGGATGACGCTGACAAGCTGCGTATGGATCTTGAATTGATAGAAGGTGTTTATCCTGAATTTGATTCTGAAACATACCTTCGCGGAGATATTGCTCCTGTATTTTTTGGTTCGGCTTTAAATAACTTTGGTGTAAAAGAACTGCTTGACTGTTTTTGTAAGATAGCTCCTACTCCGCGTCCGACAAAGGCAGAGGAAAGAGTTATTAATCCTGATGAGCAGGGATTCTCAGGATTTGTGTTTAAGATACATGCTAATATGGATCCTAATCACCGCTCTTGTATCGCCTTCGTTAAGATCTGTTCGGGTAAGTTTGAGCGTAATGTCAACTATAAGCATGTGCGCCACAATAAACTGATGCGTTTTTCGAGCCCAACGGCTTTTATGGCTCAGAAAAAAGAAACTGTTGATGAAGCATTCCCGGGTGATATTATCGGTCTTCCTGATACAGGGAACTTTAAAATCGGAGATACACTTACTTCGGGAGAGAATCTTCACTTTAAAGGCATACCTAGTTTCTCGCCGGAGATGTTTAAATATATTGAGAATGCAGATCCAATGAAGACTAAACAGCTAAACAAAGGTGTTGATCAGCTTATGGATGAAGGTGTGGCTCAGGTATTCACAAATCAGTTTAACGGGCGTAAAATTATTGGTACGGTTGGGCAGCTTCAGTTTGAAGTTATTCAGTACCGACTACTTCATGAGTATGGGGCGCAATGTAGATGGGAGCCTATCTCTCTTTACAAGGCCTGTTGGATTGAGAGTGAAGACGCTGAGGCGCTTGATGCATTCAAACGTCGTAAAGCTCAGTTTATCGCAAAAGATAAGGATGGTAGAGATGTGTTCCTTGCCGATTCCGGTTATGTTTTGATGATGGCTCAGCAGGACTTTCCTAAAATTAAATTCCACTTTACATCGGAATTTTAATCATCTCCAATAAGATATAGAATAAATATATGAAAAAGATATGTTTCCTTTTCGCTATGCATGCAGAGGCTGCACCGCTTATCGAAAAGTTTGATTTGAAAGAAGAAAAAGGTTTTTTCGCGCCACTGCCTCCTGTATTATATAAAGGGGAGCATAATGGTAAAGAGATCTTTGTGGTACTTAATGGTCAGCAAAACGGTCTTGACCTTGTAGGATGCGAGCCGGCTACTCTTACGGCTCAGCTTGTGCTTAGCACAATTAGACCTGACTTGCTTATTAATGCCGGTACATGCGGTGCGTTTAAGTCAAAAGGGTCTGCTATTGGTGATGTTTATCTTAGCGATAAAAATATATGTTTCCATGATCGTCGTGTTGGTGATAATGGTGGTTGGTATGAGATGGGTGTAGGTTTCTATCCATGTATGGATGCTACAGAAATGGCTGATGAGCTTGGTTTCAAACTTGGTCGTTGTACAACGGGAAGTTCTCTTGATATGGCTGCTGAGGATCTTGCAATGATTACAAAGAATGAAGGTATGCTTAAAGATATGGAAGCAGCCGCTATTGCCTGGGTAGCTCAGTTGCATAATACGCCGCTTCTTTGTATTAAGTCAGTTACCGATTTATGTGACGGTGGTCGTGCTACGGAAGAGGAGTTTAGAGAGAATCTTTCTATGGCGGCTCAAAAGCTTAAAGAGGCTTGTTTTAAAGTTCTTGATTATCTTTTGAAATAAAAAATAAGGGGGAAGTGATTTTCCCGGTTAATAAAAAGGAGACAGCCCTCACGGATATTTTCTGTGAGGGCTGTTTCCTTTTTGTGTATATTTAAAAGAAATAAATATGCTTCGTGGCTGATATTTTCATGATGTTATATCAATTCAAGTCCCTATATTGCGCGGGGGTCATATTATGTGTTTTAGAGAAAATGCAAACACGGAATTAGTTGAACTTTATGGAGTTAGTGGATTTTTTTTTTCAAGCAGAGGACGGCATACGAGATAATGAGCGGTGACTGGAGTT
>CAMTOT010000247.1 GCA_947074165.1 uncultured Bacteroidales bacterium | reverse complement strand
GATAATGAGCGGTGACTGGAGTTCAGACGTGTGCTCTTCCGATCTTATTTTAAAAGCTCATGTAAATAATATAAGTCTTAAAGACAACCCTATCATTCAAAATAATAAGGTAACGTTTTATGTTGGAAAAAATAGTGATTGTTCCGAGTTGTCACCATACTTTGAACTAACATCAGGAGCAAGAATAACTCCGGAAAATAATACGCCAAGAGACTTCTCAACCCCACAAGAATATACCGTAACCTCAGAAGATGGTAAGTGGACAAAAAAATATACAGTAGAGTTTCTCGAGACATCAATCAAAGAACGTTTCGAATTTGAGAATATAATACAAGATTCAAGAAATGGATATCATATTTTCGTAGAATACGAAGGTGATAAACAGGTTATGGAGTGGTCGAGTGGAAATAAAGGTTTTGCTTTCGTTATGGGTGACAATCCGGCATCTGACTATCCTACTTTTCAAGGCAGCAATAACAATGGCGGATACGCTGCACACCTGGTAACACGCGACACTGGCGGATTTGGTGCAATGATGAAGATGCCTCTTGCTGCAGGCAATATCTTTATCGGTTCTTTTGAGATTAATCTAAATAACCCTGCGGCTTCAACAAAAATAGGACTTCCAGTTACACAACAACCCATAAGTATTTCCGGTAGAATTAAATACAAAAGTGGAGATAAATACATAGAAAACGGAACTGAGAGCAATAAAAAAGATCAGTTCGACATCTATGCTGTTTTTTACGAAATTGATGAAGAAGTAACTACTCTTGATGGAACAAATGCAAAAACACATCCTAACTTATACTCTATCGCTCAGGTTGATAACAGCGAAGAGCATGAAGATTGGTACGAGTTTAAAGTAGATATGAAAAATGTTTATGGCAAAATGATTAACTACTCAAAACTTGAAAGAGGTGGTTATAAATTTGGGATAGTTTGCTCTTCAAGCCTCAATGGTGATAAATACTCCGGGGCATCTGGTAGTACCTTGATTATTGACCAATTAAGCGTTACTTATAAAGATAATTAATTAAGATATGACAAAGATAAAATTTGCACTATTAGCATTTCTTTCATTTCTGTCAATTAATATATTTGCGCAGGAATCAAGAAGCGAAAGAATAATAAAAAGTGAAAAAGCCGGATGGGAATATAGACTTAACACCGGCTTCAATATTGGCGGAACATCCCCCTTACCTCTTCCCGTAGAGATAAGATCGATAAATAATTATAATCCCGAGGCACAGTTCTTTCTTGAGGCTATGGCTACAAGGTGGTTTAAGGCAAAGCCATGGGGACTAAGTATAGGTCTTCGTGTTGAGAATAAAGGCATGACTACGGATGCTTCCGTAAAAAACTATGGCATGGAGATTATAAATGACGGGACAAAAGTAAAAGGTAATTGGACCGGAAACGTAGAGACAACTGTAAATAATTCATACCTGACATTGCCGATACTTTTAAACTACTCTCTTAATGACAGGTTTATCTTCAACTTCGGACCTTATATATCATACAAACTCAGCGGCCAGTTTTCCGGTTCGGTATATGACGGCTACCTGCGAGAGGGTGATCCAACCGGAGAAAAAGTTGAGTTTAAAGACGGGAAAATGGCTAGTTATGATTTCAGCAACGAGCTTCGAACCGTGCAATACGGACTTCAGTTAGGTGCATCATGGAGAGCTTACAAACACCTTTATGTAAATTCTAATCTAACATGGGGATTAAATGATGTATTTAAAAAGGACTTTAATACAATATCATTTAATATGTATCCTATATATTTATCACTTGGTTTTGGCTACAGATTTTAATCTTAGTAGCCAAAACCAAGTGATAAACTTTATTATTTTATACAGGCAGACCGTCACGCCAATGCGTACCGGCATGTGTACCATCACAGAAAGGTTTATTATGTGACTGACCGCAACGGCAAAGTGTTACCCTGTTACGTATTTCATAGCTACGCCCGTCAGCACTTTCTATTCTTATACCACCTTTTACCCATATCGGCCCGCTCACTTTTATAAGCGGATCCTCAATCAACCCTATCGAAGGATCAAACTTAGGCTCATATGCCTGACCTGTTTTTCTATCCCATCCTATAAGTCGCCCACCTGGACAAAATCCGGTCTCATGATAAAATATATTTTTTTCCTCTTCAGTTGTGGCTTTACCAACAATAGTCCATACCCTTCCACACGCATCGCAGAATCTTGCGTAAGCACACAGTTTTTCATTGTCTGATAATACGACTTCCGGAC
This sequence comes from uncultured Bacteroidales bacterium, assembly GCA_947074165.1. GTDB lineage: Bacteria > Bacteroidota > Bacteroidia > Bacteroidales > JAUNSR01 > JAUNSR01. The sequence goes on along the minus strand of CAMTOT010000247.1, from coordinate 2,624 downwards.
CTTCATACCATTTAGAATCCTTCAATATAGGATCAAATGATGCTGTCTCAAGCGGATCCCAGTCGGCAGTGTTATGAGCTCCGTCGCAGAAAGGTTTTTGCTGAGACTCACCGCAGCGACATAATGCGCAACACGGCTCGCCTGTAGGCTGAGATATTCTGATTCCTTTTCTGTAACTCCATGAGTTACCATCTTCATTTGGTACAATTATTTCCTCATCAATAGGAGGAGCTCCATACACAAGATACGGACCTGTAGCTGTAACTTTTATGTAGAAGGTATCTGGAGCCATCCGTGAACCTGTGTCTGTAAATTTTGTAGCTTTATTATCTGTCATAAATAAATGTTTTTATTTATAACAATTAAGCAAAACAGATGTTTAATATTTTCTATATTTCCAACACTAAATCATCAAAGCAAAAGGCTGTACCTTCTGGTAACATTTTAGAAACCTCATCATGTAATCCTATATGATGACTCATATGTGTAAAATATGTTTTAGGACAACCAAGTCTATGCCAAACGCTTATGGCTTGTTCTAAGTTCTGATGCGCTATATGCTTCTCATGACGTAAAGCACACATAATAACTGTATTTACACCTTCAAGCTTCTCACATTCCTCATCGCTGATAAATGTAAAATCAGTAAGATATGCAAAATCATTTATCCTGTATCCAAATATAGGAAGCTTACTATGCATCAGACGTATAGGTACAACCTTGCTTTTGCCTATATAAAAAGTAGACAAATCAATAGTAACAAGGTTAATATCAGGTACTCCTGGGTACTTATTATCACTAAAGATGTAACTGTATTTCTGTCTCAGTTCTTTGCTTACCGACTCTTCTGCCATTACTTTTACAGCACTTCTGCGGCAAAATGGCCTTAAATCATCAAGTCCGCCAAGATGATCATAATGAATATGAGTCACAAGAAGCGCGTCTATGCGATCTATCCCGCTTCGCAGCATTTGATATCTAAAATCAGGGCCACAGTCAATAAGAATTTTTTCATTCTCGGTTTCTATAAAAACTGATGCTCTTAATCTTTTATCCTTATTATTATTTGACCTGCAGACCTCGCATTTACAACCTATTTCCGGTACACCGGTCGACGTTCCACTTCCTAAAACTGTGATTTTCATCCCTATTTAATTGATTCAATTTCAAATATAATTTACTTCCGGTTTAATTCTGATATTAAATTTATCATAAACAGAATTAACAATATTATCTGCAAGTTCAATTATATCCTCTGCCGTTGCATTATCATTATTAACAATCACCAGTGGCTGTTTTTCATACACACCTGCACCCTTATGCTTAGCTCCTTTCCATCCACATTTTTCAATAAGATAAGCAGCCGGCACTTTTACATTATTTTCATCAACACGATAGCATGGGATATCATCATAACGCGTTAAGATATCCTCATACATAACTTTAGATATAACTGGATTCATAAAAAAGCTTCCAGCATTACCAATTACAGCAGGATTCGGGAGTTTCTCCTCGCGAATTCTAATAATAGTTTCTCTTACCTGAGCAAGCGTTGGATTTTCCGGCAAAGAGTTTTTCAGATTACCATATCTCAAATTAAAGCCCGATATTTTACTTAATCTATAACATACTGAAGTTATAAAGTATTTATTTTTAAGCTCTTTTTTAAATACAGATTCCCTATATCCATAACAACACTCTTCATTTCGAAATACTCTCGTTGAGCCGGTTTCTACATCAACCGCGTTGACCGTAGTAATAAGATCTGCCGCCTCAACACCATAGGCTCCTATATTTTGTATAGCAGAGGCACCTGCAACACCTGGTATAAAAGAGAGATTTTCCATTCCATAATAATTATTCTTTACGCAATATGCGCACAAATCATCCCAGTTTACACCAGAGCCAACTTCAATTATTATATCGTCGCTGCTTTCCTCCTTAATCTTAATATAATCTATCGAAGAGTGCAGTATAGTACCTTCAAAATCTCCGGTAAAAAGCAGATTACTTCCCGAGCCGATATGAAGGAATTTCACCCCTATCAGTTGGCCCGATTTAATATACTCCACAAGTTCAGCTTCTGTGTCATAATCAAAAAAGATATCACAATTTATATCTATATGAAATGTATTATGCTTAAGAAGCGGATAATTTTTTAAAATTTTGCCCATCCTTTACTATCGATAAATTTATTCAATAATGGTTTATTTGACTCAAACAAAGATATACATTATATATAAGTTACGTTTTATATATAAAAAGAAAAAATAGTCATGAAATGCGCTGGAAGCTAATACAAGCGTATTTTATTTAGATTCAAAGAGATACAAAACCATTAACTTTAACATGAAAAATTATCTAAAAAAGCATTCAAAAAAAGATTCTATAACGTTTGGATAATTACAAAAAGATAATACCTTTGCACTGCAAACACGGGAATAGCTCAGTTGGTAGAGCACCGGTCTCCAAAACCGGGTGTCGGGAGTTCGAGCCTCTCTTCCCGTGCTACAAACTGTTTCTGTAACAGTTTTCTTTAAATATAAATAAACGGGAATAGCTCAGTTGGTAGAGCACCGGTCTCCAAAACCGGGTGTCGGGAGTTCGAGCCTCTCTTCCCGTGC
>CAMTOT010000246.1 GCA_947074165.1 uncultured Bacteroidales bacterium | reverse complement strand
GATATACACCAGGACGTACACTCTTTCCCTACACGACGCTCTTCCGATCTATTAAATTCCATATGAAAAGATTAATATCTATAATTATAATGACTTCATACATCTATACGATGTATTCACAAACTGATAAAGACCCAATAATTATAGGAGGCGTATCCGGTGGCGCACCCTATTGTTATTCTGAAGATGAAAGCAATCCTGATGGCTTTTCAGTTGATGTTGTTAGAAATCTCATGACAAGGCTTGATATTCCTTATAAGTTTAAGATATTTAACGAAAGAGAGATTAATAATAACGAAGTCTTAGATAACATTCTTTTTGATTGCGATATGTCAATAATAGCAATACCTAATCTAACTGATGCCAAGCGACACTACTATAGCATACCATACTCTCAACTTAAATACTACATATTAAGTAGTAAAGAGAATCCATTTATAGGATTGAAGGATCTTGTGGGTAAAATTGTGGTTGCACGTAAATCATCTACTGCGGAACATAAAATTTTAGCTTTTCCTGATAATTATGTTAATAAGGTAATCAGCGTACTTAGCGCGCCAATAGGAATAAAAATGCTGACAGAAGGAGTCGCAGATTATATGATTCTCGATGATTACACTCTTCAAAACTGCCGACTTTATATATCCTCACTGGATTTACATGTAGCACCCGCTAATTTAGACCCATTAAACATATCTTTTGCTTCTAATGACGGTGATTTAATAAGAAAAATCAATAAGGAAATAGTGAATATGAGAGCTGATGGCACTCTTGACGCTCTTTATAATAAATGGCTTATAATTGATTATAAACATGATAAAACATCGTATCTATACGCTATTTTATTAATATTACTGGCAATAGTATGTTTCTCTTCACTTGTAATATTTACACTTCGGAAAGTTGCGAAGAAAGCAAAAAGCAGTGCTATGCAGACTCTTTTGCAAAATCAAAAATTAGTCTTTACTATTAATCTTCTTTTAAAGAATAGTAATACAGAGATAATGATGTATAACGTACTCACGCGACTGACTTACGTCCTTAAAGAAGGCACATTTGTAGAAACTGATTATGATATTTATACTTCAGACACATTAATACATCCCGACGACATAGAACAATACAGAATTGACCTAGATAATATAATTACTGCTAAAACCGATTATATAATCTCTTCTATACGTATTTTAGATCCTACAACAAATGATTATAGGCACTTCGAATATATTTTCATCCAAGCTGAGAAAGATTACAATGGCAATGTAACAAGTTATTATTACTCAAGACGAGACGTTACGAGTATTATGATGGAGCTTAGCAGCAAAGAACGTATTATAGGAAGTTTTAATCTTGCAATACGTTCTACAAATCTTACATTATGGAGGTTTGACATAAAAAGCAACAAAATAACGCTTAACTACAATGATGGCAATGAGATCGTATTAACATTAAATGAAATCATTGCGGATGTATTTGCAGAAGATGTAGATAAACTAAATAAATATATACAAAGTGAGATTCTTGGCACTGAAAATGAGGATATCACAGTACGTATTTTTTACCAAGAGCATAATGAATATCGTATATGTAAAATTAGCTCTCTGATACAGCGGGATAAAAGTGGAAAGCCTGAGAGTATATTTGGTGTTATTAATGATATTACAGACATAACTAAAAATAATCAGATGCTGCAGGAAGTGCAGCTTAGCATGCAAGCCGCACTTGATGCGGGCCAGATGACTGCATGGAAATACGATAAAGAACAAGATACGTTTACATCATTTTACGGACCCAAAGTTATTGAAGGAAAAACAACTTTGGATAGATTTTTGTCACTTGTTCATCCTGAAGATAAAGATATATTTCCATCTGCTATAAATAGTGTTTTGGGAGGTGACATAGAAAAAACAATTATTAATTTCAGATTAAATCCTCAATCTAAAGGTTACAAGTGGTACACTTCTTCTTTTATGACAATAAAAGAAAATGGTAGTGTAAGATATGTCACGGGCACAAGCAGAGACATAACACAGGAGATGGAGTATAGAATCGAGTTGGAAAAAAGCCAAACACGCTTACAGACACTGCTGGATAAAATACCAACTCCGGTTTATATAGTTGACCCGGATAGTAATGTAGTTGTTTATTCTAATTATCAGGCACAATTGACATTTGGCATTAATACAGGAACTATATCTACTAATATATATCAAAGAGAACTGGGTGAAGAGTTTGCCGATAATAACAGAATGGTATTAAATACCGGAGAGGATTATACAGCAAATGAAACGCTTATTTTCCATAATGGGGAAATACGAAATACATTAGTAAAAAAGACACTTGTCAATTATAAAGGGAGAGGACATATATTAATATCGAGAATAGATCTTACGGAACAGGAACGCCTTACACGAGCTCAAAAGCTTGTGAGTACGTCGCTGCCTGCTTTTAATGCTTTTACATGGAATATAGACGGACGTAATCACAATGTCTTATATAACGATTCGGGTAGAAGCGGATTCGCGAATATTACAGATGTAAATACAATCGACAAATGTATGACTGTATTGCATCCTGAAGATAGAAATATGTATAAACAAACCCTACTTGATTATATAGACAGAGGTAAAGGCGAGTTTAATATGATATACCGAAGTCGCGCTTCCGAAGATGCCCCTTTTGAGTGGTGGGAAACCCGTGGTATAGCGGAAACAGTTGAAGTGGGGTCTACAAAATATACTGTATTGTATGGTATCACAATCAATATTACAGCTCAAAAACTAAATGAACTATCATTGAAGGATAGTCAAAATAAATTGTTAGAAATAAATAAACAGAATGAGCTAATCCTTAACAATACTTCTTCGGGTATAGTATATATAAATTCAGAATTTGAGGTATTATGGTCTAATGTGCATTTTACTGATAATCTGAAACTGCCGAAGGGAGTGTTTGAGGTTGGAAGTAAATGTCATATGGTATTTGGTCATTGTAATGATTGTGATGAGTGTCCTATATCTTTATCTAAAAACAATTATAATGTAGAGACATGGACAAGAGATGTCGACCTTGGAGACGATGGCACCTATCATATTCTGACTACTCCTGTGGTAGGAGAAAATGGCATTGAAGGTGCTGTAATCAGAATAGACAATATAACGGAACGAGCAGCCATGATACGTGACCTTGAGTTGGAAAAAGAGAGAGTTGAGCAATTAAATGTAGAGCAAAACAGTCATAATGAATTACTATCTACTATAATTGAAAAATTCCCGGGTATACTGTTCATTAAGGATGCAGATAACAATTTCAAGTATCTTTTTGCCAGCGCCGAGTTCTATAACAGAGTTGTGAATCTCCCTCGTGAGATGGTCATTGACCACACCGATTTTGATATATTTCCAAATAGAGAATTAGCGGAGAAAATAAGAAAAGATGACATATCAGTAGCTAAACAGTCTAATGGTAATACGATAGAGATAGGAGAAGAAGTTATTGACATAGATGGAAATAAGCATGTTTTCCATACAATAAAGCTGGTAGTGCGATTGTCTAACAAAAGCAAACTCCTTATTGGCTCTTCCGTAGATATCACGAACCTAAAGAAGATTAATGAGGATCTTGTATTTGCACGAGAAAAGGCTGAAGAATCAGAGCGTCTAAAGATGGCATTCCTGGCTAATATGAGCCACGAAATCAGGACCCCGCTAAATGCTATTGTTGGTTTTTCTGAGCTATTGCAATATGCTACTGACGAGAACGAAAAGGATGAATATATTAATATAATAAATATAAATAATGAGCTACTCTTGCGTTTGATTGGAGACATACTTGATTTGTCTAAAATAGAATCAGGTACTGTAGAGTTAGAACTTGAAGAGTTTGATTTTACAGCTATTGCGCATGAAATATTTACAACATGGCAACAGAGATCAAATACGAATATAGAGTTTACATTAGAAAGTACTTACAAGCATTGTTTTGTAACGCTTGACAAAAACAGGGTTATTCAGGTTATAACCAATTATGTTTCCAATGCATTTAAGTATACACCTCGCGGGAAAGTTACTATGGGTTATACTTATGAAAATGGTGGCATAAAAGTTTATGTTGAAGATACCGGTATAGGAATACCGGAGAGCAGACATAGTCAAACGTTTGAAAGATTTGCTAAGTTTGACGATTTTGCTCAGGGTACAGGTCTTGGTTTAGCTATATGCAAGGCTATAACTGAAGCCTCCGGTGGCAAAACAGGTTTTAATAGTAAAGAGAATGTCGGTTCTACTTTTTGGGCATGGTTCCCATGTAAGGCTCGCATCACGAAAGAAGAAGAAAAAGAAAACGAATCAGAGAAAATAAAGAATGACCTTATCACAAAAACAGAGATAGTAAATACAAAAGGCAACGGTTATAATATATTAGTTGTAGAAGATAATGAAAGCAACTATATGCTAGTAAAGGCTATTTTAAATAACTATAGTCTGACACGTGTGACTAATGGCGCCGATGCGATAGATATGGCACGAGACTATAAATATGATGCTATTCTAATGGATATACGCATACCTGTTATCAACGGATTAGAAGCGACACGCCAAATCAGATTATTTGATACTACTACTCCTATTATAGCAGTGACGGCTAATGCTTTTAATTCAGATCGCATTGCAGCTAAGGAGGTAGGATGCAACGCATTTATTTCTAAGCCGATAAAAAGATTAGAACTTGAAGAAATATTAAAATGCCAATAATGGAAAAATAAAGAGGCTGTCTGAGAATAAAATTTCAGACAGCCTCTTTTTTATGCTATTACCCTTTCTCCTTATATACATGAAAGGTAAATCAAAAATATCCTAACCAAACCTTTATGTGCAACGCCCGTTGCCGATATCGGCAACGGGCGTTGCCGACTTTGGAATCAACGGATTCCAAAGT
>CAMTOT010000245.1 GCA_947074165.1 uncultured Bacteroidales bacterium | reverse complement strand
CGAGATAATGAGCGGTGACTGGAGTTCAGACGTGTGCTCTTCCGATCTAGGGACAATATCCGGTAAAATAGAAATAGACCCGCAGAATATCACAACATTACCCAAAATATTCGGAGAAAATGATATTCTGAAGATTATGCAACTCATGCCAGGTGTGCAGACACTTGGTGAGTTTAATAGCGGAATGTTTATAAGGGGGGCGGATACAGGTCATCAGCTTGTGTTATATGACAATGCGCCAATATATAACCCAACACATATGCTTGGTTTTTTTTCTGTATTTAATAACTCTCATATAAGTAAATTCTCATTAAACAAATCAAGTATATCAGCTGACGCCGGTGGTAAGTTGGGTGGAGTTTTAAGGGTTAATTCAATAGATAGTGTGGCAAGAAAATTCAGACTTAAAGCTGATATAGGATTGATTTCATCTTCGGCTACAGCGGCAATACCCATTACAAAACGTACATCAGTATACTTATCAGGCAGAAAGACATATATAAATTATCTTGTAGATGCTCTATCTGTTCTTTCTGAAGATGACGGTTTTAATGTGAAATATGATTTTGATGATTATAATGCCACCATTGTTAGTGACATTACTAAAAATGATAAAATAACTATTTCCGGTTATTATGGTACGGATGATTTTACACTCACAAAGGATGATTACGGAATAGACGGAGGACTCAATTGGCACAATCTGTTGATAACCGGTAACTGGTATCATAAGTTTGGTATACATGCTAAAATGACTCAGACTTTATTTTATACCGAATATAAAAACTCTACAAACTCTTATCAAGGTGATGTATATATAAAACTGCCATCTAAGCTTAAAGATATAGGATACAAAGTATTATTTGATAAAAAGCAATATTTTGGATCGTGGTTTGCAGGAGCAGATTACACTTATCATAAAGTAAATCCTCAATATCCGGAGGTAAGTAATTTTATGATAGGGCAGTTGAATGAAAAAGAAACCTATAATAGCCATCAGATTGATGCGTATGGCGGAGTGAAATATTGGTTTAGTAATAAAATAAAACTTGACGCATCATTTCGTTATTCCATATTATTGCATACAGGGCGTTATTCAGAGAAACATTATGACAGTAACGGAGAACTTGTAGATGTAAATTATTTCGACAGAGGCAAGGTCATAAAAACTTACAGTACACCAGAGCCGAGGGTTGAAGTAAGCTATTTTACGGAGAATAATGACAGAGCAGCCTTCTGTTATAACTATCAGGCTCAGTATATAAACAAGGTTGAGGTGCTTGGGCTGGGTTTCCCGACTGAATTTTGGGTTTCTGCTTCACGAAATATACCACCACAAAAAGCACACTCTTTTGCCGGCGGTTACTTTGGTTCTTTATATAACGGAATGATAAAATATTCAGCTGAAGGTTTCTATAAAATCCTCTATAATCAGATTGAATTTCTTGATGAAATAGATGAGATGATAGCACATAAGTATGTGGTGGAAGACAGGTTGCTTTTCGGGAAAGGGAAATGTTATGGACTTGAGCTCTTTTTAAAAGGTGAGTTTGGCGATTTTAGTACATGGCTAAGTTATACATTGGCATGGTCTAAAAGAAAATACGACAGGATAAACAACGGTCATTACTTTCCGGCGCTGCATGATAGAAGACATGACTTTTCAATAGTGGCAATGTATAAATTAAATAAAAATATGGATTGCTCAGCTACCTTTGTAGCTGCGACAGGAGATGCTTACAGGGTGCCAAAATCATATATTTCAGATGGCGACAGATATTTATATAATCAGAATGTCACAGTGGAAAGAATGCCGCCTTACAACAGACTTGACCTTTCTTATAATTGGAAAGTACTGGATAATCAGTTTGCAAAAGGGATTTTAAATTTCTCTCTTTACAATGCATATTCACGTTCTAATCCTGTATTTATATGGACAAGAACATATAAATATCCGTCAGGACAATATACATTGAGAACTTTCTCCAAACCATTCTTTAAGCTCTTGCCATCAGTTAGTTTTCAGATTATTATATGAAAAACGATTTTGTTATATCATCTCCTGAGTAGCTTCATTACAGGTTTAGATAATAAACTTCGCTCTTCTCTATTTAGGCTAAGCATATAGAATGATGGAATATAAACAGATGTAAACAATATCGCAGCGATAAGCAATTCGCCCCAATTGTTGATATTAAAATGTACATCGATTGTATACATAAATACAATTGGTATCCAGCATACAGGTATAAACATTTTTATAATATTAATCCAGAAACTCTTTATTTCAAGTTTTATCTTATAAGCATAGTATAAGTTCATCGCAAGACCGTTAGCAAATAACATGCAAAAAGATGTCCCTATAGAGCACCATATTGCCGAACTTAACTCATAGCCCAGCACCTGGGGCTGATATTTCGCTAAAGGTATAGTAACGAACAAACTGGATATTGCCAGAGCCAGGTAAGTATATGAACGAAATTTTAACCTCGCCTGAGCCTGGAGGATAGAAACCCCAACACATTGAATAAGAGGTACGGTAAGTGGTATCATCAATATTAATGCAATCGGATAACTGTCAGAATAGCTTTCGCCTGCCCAGCATTCAATAAATTGTTTTCCGAATACCAAAAATCCGCAAAGTATAAAACTAAGGATGGAAAACTGTATTCTGCCGACTCTTATGAAAAGTGAGGATAGCTCTTTCTGTGGTGTATTTTGACTCACCATTGTTGTCACTTTGGGCAGAAAAACATTGGATATTGCAGAGGCAAAACTCATATAATAGCTTTTCATTTGTATGCCTATCGCATATACGGCTACTGCGGCTGTACCTGTGATGGCTCCAAGAATGAATTGTCCCGTGCTCCAATAGAGTTTATCAACAATAGCCGCGAGAAATATAAAGAAAGAATACCCGATAATCTCTTTAATAAGTGGTCTGTCGAACCTGCCAAAGATTATTTTGATATTTAATTTTTTGAAGCAGAACAGGGTGTTTGATATTAGTATAATAATATTCAGGATAGTCATAATAGCAGCCATGGTGATAGATTTATATCCCATAAGGAGAAAAACTATCATAATACACGGTTGCGTAAGTATTCGTATAATATTTATTATCTGCTGGAATACAAACTTCTCATTAGCCGTTATAATAGAGCCGAAGATGCTGAAAGGAAAATTGATAGAAAGATTAACTGTTAATATGCCAATGAGTATCTTCATGCTTATTACTTCATCGGGAGTCATGCTTTTTCCAAAAAGCGAAGTAATATTAAACATCATAATCATTCCGGCAATGAAAACAAAGATACCGAGCATAGCGTATAAACGAATGAAAGTGCCAAATAGCTTCCATTGATCTTCTGATTTATTCTCTGCTTTGTATTTTGCTGTGTATCTTATTATTGCATTTCCAAATCCAAAATCAAGAATCGTAAGATAACCGACAATAGAGCCGGCAAGTGCAAAAAGCCCATATTCTGATTGACCCAATTTAGATAGCATAAAAGGTGTGTATAGTATGCCTATTAAATTACTCAATCCAAGAGCTGTATATGAAAGTAAAACTCCCTTCTTTATCTGTTTAGAAGCCATTATATGAAATATGATTATACTGCAAAAATATAATTAATAGTATTTCAAAATGTGGTATTTTAATATTTAAACAGTTTGAAAACAGAAATTATGTTAATAAATGTCTTGTATTGGAGTTTTAGGGTTTATTTTTGAAATTGAAAAGTAAAAAAAACAAAAAGCATCAAAGGATGATTAGTAGAAAAAGGATTTTGATAACAGGAGGAGCCGGTTTTATAGGGTCAAACCTATGTGACCGACTTGTGCGTGATGGTCATTATATAATTTGTTTAGATAATCTTTATACAGGTAGTAAAGATAATATTGAGCATTTACTTGAGTTTCCTAACTTTGAGTTTATAGTGCATGACGTAGTAACTCCTTTTAATTGTAAAGTAGATGAAATTTACAATCTTGCTTGTCCTGCTTCTCCATATTATTACCAGTTAGACCCAATAAAAACTACAACAACATCTGTAGTCGGCGCAATTAATATGCTTGATCTTGCCGTAAAAAATAATGCGAAATTATTGCAGGCATCTACGAGTGAGGTTTACGGTGATCCGTTAGTACATCCTCAAAAAGAAGATTATTGGGGTAACGTCAATCCTGTAGGTATAAGGTCTTGTTATGATGAGGGTAAACGTTGCGCGGAAACATTGTGTATCGATTATTCTATCCAGAAAAAAGCCAAGATAAAGATTGTAAGGATATTTAATACTTATGGGCCGAGGATGATGCCCAATGACGGTCGAGTGGTTTCCAATTTTATAGTCGCCGCGCTAAAGAATGAAGATTTGGAAATTTACGGAGAAGGAGATCAAACAAGAAGTTTTCAATATATAGATGATCTGCTGGATGGCATGATAAAGATGATGGCTACCGGCGATGAATTTACAGGACCGGTTAATCTGGGTAATCCGAATGAATTTAAAATATCGGAACTTGCGCAGATGGTAGTGGATATGAATGAGACAAATTCAAATATTATTTATAAACCGTTACCCGGAGATGATCCCAAACGTCGCCGTCCTGACATAACTCTTGCAAAAGAGGTCTTGAATTGGGAACCTTCAATTGTCTTGTCTGAAGGATTGGCAAAAACAATTGAATACTTCCGTAATAAAGTCAGATAAATCTCACTTATAATAATTTAGGCACATTATCACTTGCGGGTGATGATGTGCTTTTTATTTACTAATTTCGCATCAGAATAAAACAAAACAGCTGACAGCTTTATAATAAGTGCAAATATGAACAATAACAAAATAATGTTTCTGATATTTCACGGCTTCTCGGAGTATAGCGGAATAAGTAAGAAAATCAGATACCAGGCTGATGCAATAAAACAATGCGGACTGGATTTATTTCTTTGTTATCGCAAAGCCCTAGAAAAGGCGTATAAGAAATTGCCCAATGATAAAATCAG
>CAMTOT010000244.1 GCA_947074165.1 uncultured Bacteroidales bacterium | reverse complement strand
TCTTGACTCTCTTGAGAAAGGCCCTTATGTATTAAAAGCAGATGGTCTTGCAGCACCAGAAGAATAATAATTGGTCCTAATGTTTGTTTGTTTGGTTACATTTTGATTATTGTAGGAATATTAATTAAAGGAAAAAAATAATTTATGAGTTGGTTAGAAGCTCTGATAATGGGGTTGGTACAAGGTCTTTCCGAGTATCTGCCTATCAGTAGCAGCGGACATTTGGAGATCGCAAGTGCTATTTTAGGTGTTGATGGTGAAGAAAATCTTACGTTTGCTGTTGTAGTACACGCGGCGACGGTCATGAGTACAATAGTAGTTTTATGGCCGGAAGTAGCGGATTTATTTAAAGGATTCTTCTCTTTTAAATGGAATGAGCAGACTAAATATATATCCAAGATTATTGTATCAATGATACCGGTGGCTATAGTTGGTCTGTTGTTTAAAAAGCAGGTAGAAGCATTGTTTGGCGATGGTTTAATGCTTGTAGGGTGTTGTTTATTTGTAACGGCTTTACTTCTGGCTTTCGCGTATTACGCCAAGCCACGTGAGAAATCTGAGATATCATATCTTGACGCTTTTATTATAGGTATCGCGCAGGCTGTTGCCGTACTTCCGGGGCTATCTCGTTCTGGTTCTACGATAGCTACAGGTATTCTGCTTGGAGATAAAAAAGAGCAGGTTGCAAAGTTCTCCTTTTTGATGGTTATCATACCTATTCTTGGCGAGGCTCTGCTTGATTTGATGAAAGGTCTTTCCTCTTCAGCTGCCGATGTAACTTCTATACCTGTTTCTTCCCTTATAGTCGGCTTTTTAGCGGCGTTTATATCAGGTACTATAGCTTGTAAATGGATGCTTAAACTTGTGAAGAACGGTAAGCTGGTTTATTTCGCTATTTATTGCGCAATAGTGGGAGCTATCGCGATTTTCTATTCGTTTAAATAATTACTATGGATTTTGTAGAAGGAGAAATCTTATATTTTAATAAACCGCTTAACTGGACATCTTTTGATCTGGTAAAACAGATTCGTAACAGATTAAGCAGAAGGCTGAAGATTAAAAAATTTAAAGTAGGACATGCCGGCACTTTAGATCCTCTTGCTACCGGTGTTATGATAATATGTACAGGCAAGTCAACAAAACTTATTGAAACATTTCAGTATCAGACTAAGGAATATGTTGCTACTCTAAAGCTTGGCGCTACGACTCCGTCTTTTGACATGGAACATGAAGAGGACGCCGTTTATCCGAGCGAACATATTACAAGAGAACTTGTAGAGGAAACTCTTAAGAAATTTATTGGTTCGATATGGCAGGTGCCTCCCGTTTATTCTGCTGTTAAGGTAGATGGGAAACGTGCTTATGAGCTTGCCCGTAAAGGCGAAGAAGTTGAACTTAAGGCAAAAGAGCTTGTTATAGATGAAATAGAGCTTCTTAGCTATGATATGCCCGAAATTACTATACGCGTTGTTTGTAGTAAAGGCACTTATATCAGAGCATTAGCACGTGATATCGGACAAGCCTTAAATAGTGGTGCTTACCTTACGGGCCTTATACGTACACGTATCGGTGAGGTTACATTAAAAGACTGTATGAGCACAGACGACCTGGATAGCTTCGTAGAGAACAACTGTCCGGCGGTATAAAAAGAAATAATATATCCTTTTTAATATAAGGATGATTGACAAACTATATTAGATAAGAACAATATGAAATTGTCGCAATTTAAATTTAAACTACCTGAAGAGCAATTGGCTCTTCATCCAAGCAAGAATCGTGATGAATGCCGCTTGATGGTAGTTGACAAAAAAACAGGTGAAATCGAGCATAAGATCTTTAAAGATGTAATCAATTACTTCGATGACAAAGATGTGTTTGTTTTCAATGATACTAAAGTTTTTCCTGCTCGTCTTTATGGGAATAAAGAGAAAACAGGAGCTAAAATTGAAGTGTTTTTGCTTCGTGAGCTTAACGAAGAGCATCGCCTTTGGGATGTGCTTGTAGATCCGGCTCGTAAAATCCGTATTGGTAATAAATTATACTTTGGCGACGACGATTCAATGGTTGCCGAAGTTATAGATAATACTACATCAAGAGGTCGTACTTTACGTTTTCTTTATGACGGTACACATGAAGAGTTCAAGAGAGCGCTTTACGCGCTTGGCGAAACTCCAATACCGCCATATATGAAAGATAAACGTGAAGCTACAGATGAAGACGTAGATCGCTATCAGAATATATTTGCTAAAAATGAAGGCGCGGTTGTTGCTCCGGCAGCAGGTCTTCACTTTAGCCGTGAGTTGCTAAAAAGAATGGAGATTAAAGGGATTGAATCCGGATTTATTACTCTTCACTCAGGACTTGGTAACTTCCGTGAGATTGATGTTGAGGATCTTACAAAACATAAGATGGACTCAGAACAGATGGCAGTTGCCCAGGATGTTGTTGACCTTGTAAACCTTGCAAAGGATCGCAAAAGCCGTGTGTGCGCTGTAGGAACATCTGTAATGCGTGCTATTGAAAGTACTGTAAGTACAGATGGTCATCTTAAACTATATGAAGGATGGACAAATAAATTTATTTTCCCTCCATATGAATTTACCGTAGCCGACAGTATGATCACTAACTTCCATTTGCCTATGTCTACTATGCTTATGCTGACTGCCGCATTTGGTGATTATGATCAGATTATGCACGCCTATAACGTAGCTCTTAAAGAGGGATATATGTTTGGCGCTTATGGCGACGCAATGCTAATCATATAAAATATTATAGATTTGAACGATAATATCCATACCGTATATCTTAGTCTTGGCTCTAACCTTGGTGATACGGAAGGTAATCTTGAGAATGCTATATCTCACATAAATAAAAGAGCGGGAACAGTTATTTCCCGCTCTTCTTTTTATATTACCGAGCCGTGGGGATTTGAGTCTGACAATAAATTTGCAAATTGCTGCATAGCTATCCAGACAGATCTTAATCCATTTGCTCTTCTTACCGTTACTAAAGAGATAGAAATAGAGCTTGGGCGCACCTCTAAATCATCAGGTTCTTACTCAGATCGTATAATTGACATCGATCTGCTTATTTATGATGACCTGAAGATTGAGACTCCCGAACTCACGCTACCCCATCCTCTTATGTATGAGCGCGACTTTGTAATGCAGCCACTAAAGGAGATTTATAAATAGATAAACCTTATTTTAAACTTGTTATAATTATATTTTGCATAATAATATGATTCTTATAAATATTTTGCGCTTATATGCAATTTATTATTGATAAGATTCATATCTTTGCATTGAAACGAAATGTGGACGGATTTGACCGCTTGCAACCACTTAAAAAAATGCTAAAGATTAAAGGTTGACATCTATCTAAGCAAAATATTTTTATTGGTTGTTTGCATCCAAAAATCCCGAATCCGCAATTTTATTGTGGATTTTTTTGTGTCCATACACAGATAAAACTTAAATATTTACTTATTATAGTACAATTATGAACTATCTATTCACCTCAGAATCGGTGTCGGAAGGACACCCGGATAAAGTAGCCGATCAGATATCGGATGCTTTGCTTGATGAGTTTTTGGCGCAGGATGCCGACTCTAAAGTAGCTTGCGAAACGCTTGTTACAACCGGACAGGTTGTGCTTGCCGGTGAAGTAAAATCACGTGCTTACGTTGATTTGCTGGAGACGGCTCGTCGCGTGATCAACAGAATCGGTTATACAAAAAGCGAATACAAATTTGACGGAGACGCTTGCGGCGTATTTTCCGCTATTCACGAACAGTCGGCTGATATCAACCGCGGTGTAGAAAGAGAAAATCCATACGACCAGGGTGCAGGCGATCAGGGTATGATGTTTGGTTACGCAAGTAATGAGACAGATTCTTATATGCCTCTTTCTCTTAATCTGTCACATATTCTTCTTGAGGAGCTTGCTAAGATCCGTCGTGAAGGGGAAGTTATGACTTACCTTCGCCCCGACGCAAAATCGCAGGTTACCATTGAGTACAATCAGGAAAACAGACCTGAAAGAATACATACTATTGTTGTTTCTACTCAGCATGACGATTTCGTAGCTCCTGAAAACGATACTAACGAATCGCAGCTTGAAGCTGATGAAAAGATGCTTGCCGTAATTCGTAAAGACGTAAAAGATATACTTATTCCTCGTGTTATGAATCTTCTTCCTGAGCGTGTTAAGGCTCTTTTTGATGAAGAAGTTATCCTTCACGTTAATCCGACAGGCAAATTCGTAATCGGTGGCCCTCACGGTGATACAGGTCTTACAGGACGTAAGATTATCGTTGATACCTATGGTGGTAAAGGTGCTCACGGTGGTGGTGCTTTCTCTGGTAAAGATCCAAGTAAAGTAGACCGTTCAGCGGCTTATGCAGCTCGTCACATAGCTAAAAATCTTGTTGCGGCAGGTGTTACAGACGAAGTTCTTGTGCAGGTAGCATACGCTATCGGTGTAGCTAAACCTGTAAGCTTGTTTATTGACACTTATGGCAAATCAAGAGTAGAAAAGTCTGACTCTGAGATTGCAGCTATCGTTGGTGAGATATTTGATATGCGTCCGAAAGCAATAGAAGAGCGTCTTAAACTGCGTAATCCTATTTATCAGGAGACTGCTTCTTACGGACACATGGGGCGTGAGCCTAAAACAATCACTAAGGTATTTACATCAAAATATCTTCCGCAACCAATCACTAAAGAGGTTGAGCTTTTCACTTGGGAAAAGCTTGACTATGTAGATCAGATCAAAAAAGCATTTAACTTATAATCATAATCGGTTATTTTTTTGAATAATGATTAGAAGAAGGGGCTGTCTAACAAGTTTAGTCAGTCTCTTTTTTTTATGCGAAAAAATGGATGATCCGCTACCTTCTCAAAAATCTCCCAACCAATACTATATATGAATCAGCGGTTGCCGGAAAGTGCAACCGCTGATTCCGACTTTGGAATCAGCTGATTCCAAAGTCGGAAACGCCCGTTGCCGATATCGGCAACAGGCGTTGCACATA
>CAMTOT010000243.1 GCA_947074165.1 uncultured Bacteroidales bacterium | reverse complement strand
AGATAATGAGCGGTGACTGGAGTTCAGACGTGTGCTCTTCCGATCTAAGATTAAATTTATTATTTTTTGTAAATATATCTTATTGTAATATCTTTAGTCGGAATACTAATATCATGTAAAATGCTACCTATGAAAAGAATTGTTTATTTACTATTCTGTACTTATTGTTTATTCTCATGTGCGAAAAAGTCAGAAGATAACTCGATTAACAATATTAAAAATAATGTATTTTGGGATACAAGTGATGGATTACCGATATATAGTCAGGGGGGAGGAATATTTAAATTTAAACAACCAGGCTCTGATACAGAAAGGTATTATTGGTATGGAGCCCATTATATAGAGTCTGAATATTATAGAAACGATCCATCAATAACACAGGATAAAAGTCGATTTAAAGCAGTTACTTGTTATTCTTCTCTTGATTTAGTCAATTGGGAGTTTGAAGCTGATGTGTTGACTCAGGGAGAGATTGATGAAAATGCGGAAATCACCGAATGGGTTGGTCGTTTAGGGGTAGCTTATTTAGAAGAAACGGGGAAATATGCAATGTTTGTGCAGCACAATGACGGTGTGTTGATTGCTATTTCTGATACACCTACTGCCCCATTTAAGTGGCATAGAAGAATCGATATGACAGATAGAATCGGTACTCCTAATACAGGTGATCAGACTGTATTTACTGATGAAGACACAGGTAAATCATATTTAATATATTCTTATGGTAGAGGGCGTAACAGAATATATGTTTCAGAAATAGGAATAAAAGATGATATGGTCGATTTGTTGGATTGCACACAAGTGTTTAGCGGTCAGGGTCGCGAAGGAAACTGTATGTTTAAATACAATAATAAATATTATCTGTATGCCTCAAATCTATATGGCTGGGATTCGTCTTATGCATATTATCTGATTGCAGACGATATTCGCGGACCATATCTGCCGGAAAAGAATATGCATATAACAAAGGGATGTGAGGCAGATTATTCTCATGTTACCCAAACAGGTTTTTTTATAAATGTAAAAGGAAGTAAAGAAGAAACTGTTATTTATTGTGGTGATCGCTGGGCTGCCTTTGCCGGAAATGGCTTGGGATATAATCAGTGGATTCCTATCTCATTTGATGAAGAAGAACCGTATTTTAATTCAATCAGTTCATGGAATCTTAATCATATCACAGGAGAGTGGCATGTGGCAGATGATAATAACTATGTAAAAAACGGGAGTTTTGAAGCAGACAGACGTCATATACCAAGTATTGCAAAACCTGTTCAACTACAGTTGACAGGATGGCAAACAGATATTATTAAAGGTAATGTTATATCTCTTGAATCAGTGGATTCGCCTGTGTTGAATTATTTCAATACCAGAGAAGACCGTATGGTTGTAATAGGAGAGAAAAGTCTTAATATTAGTGATAAGGTTGATTTTGAAAGAAAGATATCACAAACTATCACCTCGTCTAAATATGTGGAGTTGAAAGACGGTCTTTACACAATGACTGCAAAGGTGAGAAACACAGAAGGATTTTTAGTACTTGAGATGTATGCTAAAAGCGGAGAAGATAATTTTACATCAGATATTAAACTTCCTAAAAGTAAGTGGCAGGAAATAGCACTCACAAATATAAAAGTGGTTAATGGTAGCGTTGAAATAGGGTTTAATGCTAGTGGGGTTGCAGACGCATGCTGCACTATAGATGATATAGCCTTTGTTGAATCCCTGTAAATTAAAATACCATTATCCTGATTACATTAATAATACAATAGTCGCAATGAAAAACAAGATCACTCCCCTTATTCTAAGTATCCCTTTTGTAATAAACATAAGTGCGCAAACAAATAGTCCAGGATATCCGATAGAACCTGTTCCTTTTACTTCCGTTAAGGTTACGGATGACTTTTGGGGACAACGACTGGAGGCTGGCCGCTCGGTAACAATTCCTCTTGCATTTATTAAATGTTATGAAAGCGGCAGATATAAAAATTTTGAACAGGCTGCAGCTCCAAGCGAAACATACAAAGTGGGAGGTCTGTCATTTGATGATACTGATGTCTATAAGACTATAGAAGGCGCAAGTTATTCAATGCAAACCTTTCCGGATAAAAAACTTGACAAATATATTGATAGTATATTGACAATAGTAGCCTCGGCTCAAGAGTCAGGTGGTTATCTATATACATCGCGAACAATGAATCCGCTTCAGCCACACGAATGGTCAGGTAGTGAGCGGAGGGAGAAAGTAGAGGTGTTAAGGTCACGAGTTGTATAATCTGGGGCATATGATAGAAGGAGCCGTAGCTCATTATCAGGCTACAGGTAAGCGTAATTTCCTTGATATAGCGATAAAATATGCAGATTGTGTTGATCGTGAGATTGGAGATGCTCCGGGCAAGAAAATCCGCGTTCCGGGTCATCAGATAGCAGAAATGGCTCTTGCCAAACTATATCTTGTCACAGGAGAAAAACGATATCTTGATCTTGCGAAATTTTTTCTTGATAAAAGAGGATACACCTCAATACATGATGTTTATACACAGTCTCATAAACCGGTGTCAGAGCAGGATGAGGCGGTCGGTCATGCGGTGAGGGCAGCTTATATGTATTCCGGTATGGCAGATATAGCCGCTATTACAGGTGACTCATCATATATCATGGCAATAGATAAAATCTGGGATAATGTTGTGTCAAAAAAGTTGTATATAACCGGAGGTATCGGGGCTGTGCATCAAGGGGAGGCTTTTGGCGAGAATTATGAGTTGCCAAATCTTACGGCATATAATGAGACATGCGCGGCTATCGGGAATGTATATTGGAATCATCGCTTGTTTTTGCTTCATGGCGACGCAAAGTATTATGATGTCCTGGAGCGAACTCTTTACAATGGGCTTATATCCGGCATGTCTATGGACGGAGGTACTTTCTTTTATCCCAATCCTCTTGAGTCCGACGGTAAATATAAATTTAGTCAGGGGGCTTGTCACCGACAGCCGTGGTTTGGCTGCGCGTGTTGTCCATCAAATCTTAGTCGTTTCATACCATCACTGCCGGGGTATATTTATGCCGTAAAAGATAATAGCATATATGTAAATCTTTTTATGGCTAATACAGCTAAGCTGGATGTCAATAAGAAGAAAGTCACAATATCTCAGACTACAAATTACCCATGGAAAGAAAGCGTAAGCATCGTTATTAATCCTTCCGGCAAACAAGAGCTTTCTTTGAAGGTAAGAATACCGGGATGGGCACAAAATAAAGTTCTGCCAAGTGATTTATATACTTTCGCAGATAATAAACTGTCCGGTTATGAAGTGAAAGTGAACGGTGAGTCTGTAGCCGGAGAGTTAGTTGATGGCTATTTTGTTATTAATCGCTTATGGAAGAAAGGTGATAAGGTAGATGTTAATTTTGATATGCAACCACGTATAGTAAAAGCTAACCCCAAAGTAGAGGCGGATAGAGGTCGTATATCTTTTGAGAGAGGTCCGCTTGTGTATTGTGCTGAGTGGCCGGACAATGATTTTAAGATAAGTAGTGTCTTATTGCCATCAAAACCTATTGTTGATATTGTTGATTCTTCCGATTTTTTAAATGGAGTGATAAGACTTAAAACAAATGCTCAGTCTTTGATGATTGATGGCGACGGAGCTTTGCATACCAAAAATGTTACATTGACTCTTATTCCATATTATGCCTGGTCTCATAGAGGAGACGGAGATATGATGGTTTGGTTGCCACAAGATGTAAGTGCTGTCAGACCATAATCAATATTCACGAATACTTAAACAGACAATCCCGGACTCTGAAATAGTGAGTCCGGGATTGTCTGTTTATTTATATAGTGTATTTTCAAACTCCTCAATGTCTTTATCAGTGGTGTCCCAAGACGTAACTATTCTTGCCTCCCCCGTAATCTCATTCCATATATAGAAATAATAATCTTTAAGTAGTTTAGCGGTAATCTCTTTAGGCGCGATGAAGAATAGCTGATTAGATTCAACTTTCTGTGTAAACTTAATTTCAGGGAATTTTGATAATAAACCTGCGATCTTCATTGCCTGGATGTTGGCCTTAGCCGCATTCTCAAGCCATAAGTTATTATTAAGATATGCGGGGAATTGAGCCGACATATATCTTAGCTTTGATGCGAGCTGTGCCGACTGCTTTCTTATATATCCTAAATTTTCAGATAAATCTTTATTGAAAGATATAACTGCTTCCCCCATCATCATACCATTTTTGGTTCCTCCGAAACTTAAAATGTCTACACCTGCGTCTACTGTTATTTCTTTTAGGCTACAACCAAGATATGCACAAGCATTTGCCAGTCTTGCACCGTCAACATGAAGATACATATTGAATGAATGTGCCAAATCCGCAATTGCTCTTATTTCGTCAATTGTATATACCGTGCCCATTTCTGTTGTCTGAGATATATAAACCGCTTTTGGTTGAGAATGGTGTACAAATCCGAAATTTTTAAGATGAGGCATAATCAACTCCGGTGTGAGCTTGCCATCCTGTGTCGGTATAGATACAATCGCGCATCCGGTCATTTTTCCCGGAGCACCACACTCATCCTGACTTATATGAGCAGTAGAGGCGCATAAAATGCTGTTGAACGGTCTCGTTATGGCCTGTAGCGCTACACAATTTGCTCCGGTTCCGTTAAATACAAAATAAGGATCTGCTGTGTCGCCGAATACATTCTTTATCGCAGCTTCAGCTTCTGTAGTCCATTTGTCGCTGCCATATCCAATCGCGTGATTGTCATTAGCTTTTATAATTGCATCCATTATATCAGGATGTACACTCGAATTGTTGTCGCTTGCGAAACTTCTCATAAGGAATATCTTTTTATATGAGTAAATTTAATTTTAATTGAGATACGGAATTAAATCAGGGCAAAATAAAAAGTCAGAGACTAAGACTTTAAAGTTAGTGAAAATAAAAAAGCCCCAAAGTAAAAAACTTTGAGGCTTTAATTGAGATCGGAAGAGCACACGTCTGAACTCCAGTCACCGCTCATTAACTCGTA
>CAMTOT010000242.1 GCA_947074165.1 uncultured Bacteroidales bacterium | reverse complement strand
ACGAGAGAATGAGCGGTGACTGGAGTTCAGACGTGTGCTCTTCCGATCTAAATAACCGATAATCGATAAATTCGCATTACGATTTAATAATAAAAATATGTCAAATTATTAAAATGATGCTATTGTTTATGAATATGATAATTTTGTACATGCTTAATTTTTAATTACATAGCATATTGTTGTAATTGTGGCGGAAAAAGTAGCAAGGTATTTTATTATATTTGTATATATAACCTATATTAATATTACTTCAATCTAAATAAATGCAGTGATGAATAAGTTGTTTTTATATTTTACAGCTATCATGCTGACAGGTTGTTCTACGGTGCCCATTACAGGACGCCGTCAGTTAAGTCTTGTAAGTGACAGTCAGATTCTCGCTCTTAGTGAGCAGAGTTATAGTCAATATATGAGTAGCGCAAAAAAATCATCAGATAAGGCTAAGACAGATATGGTAGCGTGCTGCGGAAGGAAACTGCAAAAATCTGTTGAAAGTTATTTTATCTCTCAGGGTAGATCATCTGAACTCAGCAACTATAACTGGTCGTTTGAATTGGTGAAGGATGATACTCCAAATGCATTTTGCCTGCCGGGTGGACGTATAGTAGTATATGAAGGTATTTTACCGTACACTGAGACAGAAGATGGACTCGCTGTTGTGCTCGGACATGAGATTGCGCATGCTGTGGCAAAGCATTCAAATGAGAGGATAAGTCAGCAATATCTGTTGCAGGCCGGAGGCAGCGTTATAGATATTCTTATGGATACAAAGAGTACAGCTTCGCAGGCTATAGTTTCTCAGATATACGGATTGGGAAGTAATGTGGGAGTAATGCTTCCTTTTTCAAGAAAGCAGGAGTATGAAGCAGATGAGCTGGGACTTATTTTTATGTCGATGGCTGGATATAATCCGGATAAAGCGCTTACGTTTTGGACTAATATGAGTAAGAAAGGCGGTTCGTCTACACCGGAGTTTCTTAGCACTCACCCTGCAGATAGTAATCGTATTGAAGCTATTGGAAATATTTTGCCAGGAGTTAAAAGCAAATATTATAAGAAATAAAAAATGCCCCGTCAGGACATCACGTCTTTTCGGGGCAAAATTTATTTTAAAGCACGATTTGAAATCTTTTAAATAAATGCAAAGTTAGTCATGTCGGTCAAACTTCACATATTTGGGCATAGCCGGCTCGTAAGCCTCGTCTTCCCAAAGAGAACTTGTAATCATAAGATCGGCACTATAGCGGTTGCATGCGATAGGCACATTATGAATACGGCACTGACGAAGCAACATCTGAATATCTGCCTCATGAGGCTGCGCGTTTAGGTCGTCGATAAGGAATACGGCAAGATTAATCTGTTTTCTTACAACTAATGCCGCTATTTCCGCATCTCCGCCAAGAGGACCAGAGTTCATACACTCAACATCCGCTTCAATACCTTTCTCAAGAAAGGCTTTCTTGATAAGACCACCTGTAGTACCCGTACATACAAGTTTGTGTTTTGCAAGACTCTCTGCATTGTGCAGAGCCCACTCAACCATATCAACTTTTCTTTGATCATGTGCAACAAGTGCAATGGTAAGCTGTTTCATAGATCTTGTTAAATTATTTGTTTCTTTATTAATCATACGCAATGTAGTTAAAATTTGCCAATCAATGGCAAAAAGTTTGAAATTTGTTGCTATTTGGAAATTATATCTTAGACTTAAGCAGATTATATAATGTAGGGTTTATATCGAACTCTTTAATAAGATTTTCAATACTTTGTAAAGAGGAGCCGTTCTTTTTATCGCTCTTAACAGCTCTGATAAGTATGTTTTTAGGTGTATGCGACATATCTATAAACTCCATTACCTGTGTTTTGTATCCGCAACATTCAAGTAATTCAGCTCTGATAGCGTCTGTCATAAGTGCCGCGGCGCGCTCTTTTATAATGCCATACTTAGTAAGAATAGAAAATTTATCAGACTTAATCTGTGAGTTCAGTTCATGTTGGCAGCATGGTACTGAAAAAATCATCTTTGCGTCCCATCCTATAGCGTTGTAAAGGGCATAGTCGGTCGCGGTGTCACAGGCGTGTAAAGATATAACCATATCCACAGGTGTATCGCTTTTATATCCGTTTATATCTCCCAGTTCAAAATGCAGTCCGGAATAACCATATTTTTCTGCCGCGTTGTTGCAATTTTCTATCACCGCCTCTTTAAGATCAAGACCTATCATATTTACTTTTATCTTTTTTATCTCCGTAAGATAGTAGTATAATATAAAGGTAAGGTAAGATTTGCCGCATCCGAAGTCTATTACATTAAGAGTTTGTGAATTTTCAAGTTTAGATACTTCATCATCTATAATTTCCACAAAACGGTTTATCTGACGATATTTATCATACATTGATTTTATAACTTGTCCCTGCGGAGTGAAAATGCCCATATCAACAAGTGGCGCAATCAATTCACCCTCTTTTAGGATATAGTTTTTTGAGCGGTTATGGTCAAGCTGCATTTTGGGAGCCTCTTTTGCTTGTTTGCGGCTACATAATATTTTACCTTTTTTGCTGATATTAATATTACACTCGCGGATGCTGTCCCATGCATTGTATTGTCTGAATTCGTTGCCAAAAGACTGATATACATAATTAACTATCCCTTCATATCCCGTATTGATATGAAAAACCTGTTTATCCGTATATTGTTCTATCTGATAACCTTCTGTTTTTTTATTTATAACGACCTTTCTGTATTTGCACTCTTTAGATAACGGATTGCTTAAAATCACTTTAAAAGTATCTTCGGAAAGATTATTGTCGATGTAGCTTTTTATATCTTCGTTCATTCGTGTTGCGTAGTTTGACGTAAAAGTATTAAAAAAGGATGATTGTTTATACATCACACTCGCCAAGCTTACGTATATCTTTATCAATAACCTTAGATATTTTAGAATTATATACGCCTATGCTCTTTATCATGCAGTTGGCAAGAGTATTTACATGGGTTGGTTTGTATCTCTGCATTAATCCTATTTTATTGAAGGCCTTAATGACAGACACAGTGATATTTTCGCCTATGCGGTCAGAATTAGGACGTATAAGTATTCCGGGCTGTATTATTATAAGCTTATCAAAATGGAGTGATTCTATATTTTTCTCAAGCACTCCTTTCATCTTAGAATAAAATATAGATGACTCGGGATCGGCATTGTAAGATGATAACAGCATAAATTTAGGTATGCCGTTATTTCTCGCTATACTTGCGAAATTATATTGATATTCATAATCAACTCTCCATTGCGCCTTTTTACTTCCGGCATTTCTTAATGTTGTGCCAAGACATGATATGGCCACATCTCCGGTTATTATTCCCGAATAGTTATCAAGATTGTCAAAGTCAACTATAATTTGCTTGAGACGGGGATGCACTTCAAAACATTTCTTACGTAGCAGGACTGTTATTTCGGAAAACTTGTCTGACTCGAGCATCTTATGTACAAGAATCTTGCCCGTAGCGCCTGAACCTCCGATTATTATCGCTTTCATAATATTCAGCTTTTTTATAATATAACGTTAAATGTAGGTAAATGTTTGAAATAATTGCATTAACAGGACGCTATTTCAATATTATTAGTTATTTACAATTGAAAAGGTTTTTTATCTTTGGGTAAATTCTTAAATCCTATGCTTAAAAACAAATCGCTGCTATTATTATTTCTTTTATATTTCATCACCGGATTGTCTGTGAAAGGTTTCGCACTTAATATTACGGACTCTCTTACATCTAATCTTGATAAGGTGCTTTCTGAAAAAGACGTTTACGTACAGAAAAGGCTTTCGGAAATCAATAAGCTTAAACGTGAACTTTCATTTACAGATGTAGGCTCGCAGAAATACTCAGATTTACTTGGTGAGCTATTTGAATTATATAAGGTTTTTCAGCTCGATTCAGCCATGATCATAGCGGAGCAAAGAGTCGGGATCGTTTCCTCTCTTAATGACGTGCAGTCTAAAATGAGAGCTACATTAAATCTTGCCGAGGCTAAAAGTGTGACCGGCATGTATAAAGAGGCAGAAGAGCTACTCTCTACTGTAGTATATGAAGACCTTGACTTAACATCAAAAATCTATTATTTTCATCTCAATCATTCACTCAATACTCTAATGGTAAATTATTCACTTTCTGAAAGTGATAAGAGAAAATACGAGAAAACAGTGTATCAGTACAAAGACTCTCTTCTTAAATACACACCGCAAACAGATCCTGTATATCATATGATATTAAGTACCAAATATCTGATGCTTGGTAAAAATGATGAAGCATATGATGTTGCTATTAGTTGTTTTAATGATATGAAAGCCAATGGGTGGAATACGGCAAT
Source organism: uncultured Bacteroidales bacterium (assembly GCA_947074165.1). Classification (GTDB taxonomy): domain Bacteria; phylum Bacteroidota; class Bacteroidia; order Bacteroidales; family JAUNSR01; genus JAUNSR01. The sequence continues at coordinate 665 of CAMTOT010000242.1, read as the reverse complement.
CATTACTCATATATTATCGGAGATATTTGAAGCTAAAGAAGATTATGACCGACAGGAGATATACCTACTCAAATCAGCTATAGATGATGTATATGACGGAAAGAAGGAGTATATCTCTTTACGTCGTCTTTCTGTACTTAAATATGAAAAGGGTGATATAGCGCGAGCGTACAGTTATATGAAAAATTCGATGGAGGATGCAGTGTACTGCAGCGCGCGGCTTCGCGCTCTTGAGATATCTCAACTTATGCCTATTATCAGTACAGCTTATGATCTTAAGACAAAACAGGAGAAACGTAATCTTTTAGTTTTTTCCACAACAATCTCTATCCTTGTCATTGTTCTTATATGCGCTATGCTTTATATATATAAACAACTAAAGGCTATCGCGGTAGTAAGACTTTCTCTGAAAAATATGAATACCGATCTAATGGGTATGAATGATGACCTTAATAATCTTAATTCTGTATTGTCGGAGTCTAACCATGTTAAGGAGGAGTATATCGGTTATCTGTTTAGTATATGCTCATCATATATTAATAAGATAGAGGATTTCAGAAAAAGTATAAATAGAAAACTTAAAGCCGGACAAATAGATGATGTAGTGCAGCTCACAGATCGGAAGAGCGTCGTGTAGGGAAAGAGTGTACGTCCTGGTGTAGCTC
>CAMTOT010000241.1 GCA_947074165.1 uncultured Bacteroidales bacterium | reverse complement strand
ATAATGAGCGGTGACTGGAGTTCAGACGTGTGCTCTTCCGATCTAATTGATTTAGAGATACTTTTGTGATATAATAAAATACTCATATTTAATTAATCGCAATAGTTTCTGTTATGTATATAGTTTTAATTTACTCTTTATTTTTAATTGGCCTTTTTGTTATTTATAAACTTAGACAGAAAGGTGTATCGTTTTCAAATCAGGTTTTTGCCGGGATGGGATTTGGTCTTATTCTGGGAATAGTTTTTCAATATGTTGTACCGGAAAATAATAACTCTGTCATAGAGTGGACGGATATAATAGGCAGCGGCTTTGTTTCATTATTACAAATGTTAGTAATGCCGTTAGTATTTGTTTCGATTGTCGGTGCTATTATACGCCACGAAGGTAAAAACGGATTAGGGAAAAGTGTAGTTACAGTTTTATCTATACTTATAGGAACAACCATAATAGCATCTCTTATTGGTATAGCTTTTGCCAATATCTTTAATCTTTCTGCTGAAGGTTTTATTGCAGGAGAGTCGGAAATGTTGCGAAATGCGCAGATAACAGATATTGGTGAAGGTTTGACTAAAAGCTCTTATGCCCAGAAGATTTTGGAGTTTATACCTCATAATATTTTTCTTGATTTTACGGGAGCAAGAAAAACTTCAACAATAGCTGTTGTAATATTTTCGGTTTTGATAGGGATATCCGCAAGATCATTGCGTGAGAGTAAACCAGGAATATTCAAAAAGTTTAGTCAGGGGGTTACCGTTATCGAACAGGTTGTATTGGAACTGGTAAAAAATATCATAAAATTAACACCTTACGGAGTACTTGCTCTGATGTTTAAGGTTGTTGCAACAAGCAGTATTTCAACGATAATGCAGTTTGGAAGTTTTACTTTGGCTTCTTATGCTGCTATCCTTACAATGTTTATCATTCATCTTATTCTTGTTTTTGTGTTTACAGGAAAGAATCCTGTAGAATATATTAAAAACAGTGCGTCGGTATTGTTGTTTGCATTTACTTCAAGAAGCAGTGCGGCTGCGCTTCCGATGAATGTTGATACTCAGATTTCAAAATTCGGCGTAGGAAAAAGCATCGCAAATCTTTCTGCTTCATTAGGTACAACTATAGGTCAAAATGGTTGCGCGGCAATATATCCGGCAATGCTGGCTGTTATGGTTGCTCCAACGGTGGGTATAGATCCGACCTCTCTATCTTTTATACTTGAGTTAGTGTTTATAGTTGCCGTAAGTTCTTTCGGAGTAGCCGGTGTAGGTGGCGGGGCTACGATAGCCGCCCTTATTGTATTGTCAAACTTGAATTTGCCTATTACTATTGTGGCACTATTGATTTCAATTGAGCCGTTAATTGATATGAGCCGTACAGCTTTAAATGTGAATGCGACAATGACTACAGGTTTGATAGCATCAAAATTCATTAAAGAAGATGATGCTAATGATAAAGATGATTATGACACTTTTAATAAATTTGAGACAATAGATAGCATCGATGATGAATCGCAAAATGAAGGTATGTGCAGTATATTCAGATAATATATCAATGTTTTATTATATGACAGTCTAAACAATATAGGACTTGGAGAGAAAAACTACTATGAGGATAATGTTTTTTTTTTAAATTTGTAGAAATATCGATTGCATATCTAATATTAATGTTATGCAATAACACATTAGCTTGATATTTTTTTATTGACACTTTATAAAAACATTATGGAAAACTTTTCTCTTAAGGGCAAGATTGCCCTTGTGACAGGCGCGTCTTATGGTATAGGATTTGCTATCGCAACAGCTCTTTCGGACGCAGGTGCGACGATTGTCTTTAATGACATCAATCAGCAACTTGTTGATAAAGGTCTTGAAGCTTATGCAGAAAGAAACATTAAGGCTCATGGCTATGTATGTGATGTAACTAATGAGGATCAGGTAAATTCTCTTATATCACAAGTGGCAAAAGAAGTTGGTGAAGTTGATATTCTTGTTAACAACGCAGGTATTATCAAACGTATTCCAATGCATGAAATGTCTGCTGCAGAATTTCGTCAGGTGATTGATATTGATCTTAACGGACCTTTTATCATGGCTAAAGCAGTGTTGCCTGCGATGATGAAAAAACGTGCAGGTAAAATTATCAACATTTGTTCGATGATGTCTGAGCTTGGACGCGAAACAGTTTCTGCTTATGCTGCTGCTAAAGGTGGGTTAAAAATGCTTACTCGTAATATCGCTTCTGAGTATGGAGAATATAACATTCAGTGTAACGGTATCGGACCGGGTTATATCGCTACTCCTCAAACAGCTCCTCTTCGTGAGAAACAGGCTGACGGGTCAGCTCATCCTTTCGATTCATTTATTATAGCAAAAACTCCTGCTGCACGTTGGGGAACTCCGGAAGATCTTGCAGGTCCGGCGGTATTTCTTGCTTCAGAAGCATCGAATTTTGTAAACGGACATGTTTTGTACGTTGACGGAGGTATTCTTGCATATATCGGAAAACAACCTAAATAAGATAATGCATGGAAACATTCAATATTTTCAGTTATATCATTAAGTTGGGCGCAAGTGTAATGATGCCCATCATTTTCACTATTATAGGTGTAATACTTCTTATCAAACCGGGTAAGGCTCTTCACTCGGGTCTTCTTGTTGGTGTGGGTTTTGTGGGACTTTCTGTTATCACGGCTCTTTTAACAAGCACTCTTGGTCCTGCCCTTACTGAAGTTGTGAAGATTTATGATCTTAAACTTGAGATTTTTGACATGGGATGGCCTGCTGCTGCATCTGTTGCTTATAACACTGCTGTGGGTGCTTTTATTATCCCTGTTTGTCTTGGTGTAAATCTTATTATGCTTCTGACAAAAACAACCCGTACCGTAAATATAGATCTTTGGAACTATTGGCATTTCGCATTTATCGGTGCTCTTGTGTTTTTTGCATCAGACAGTCTTCTTTGGGGATTCTTCGCTGCAATTATATGTTATATTATAACACTTGTAATGGCGGATCTTACAGCCAAGAAATTTCAAAATTTCTATGAAGATATGGACGGTATCTCGATACCTCAACCATTCTGCCAGGGATTTGTGCCTTTTGCTCTTGTTATAAACAAAGCACTTGATAAAATACCGGGATTTGACAAGCTTAACATTGATTCTGAAGGGCTTAAAAAGAAATTCGGAATTGCCGGGGAACCTCTTTTCCTTGGTGTAGTTGTTGGTTGTGCTATTGGTATACTTGCACGTTATGATGTAGCGGGCATACTTGGTGCCGGGGTTAAAATGGGTGCTGTGATGGAACTTATACCTCGTATTACACGTCTGTTTATCGAGGGGCTTATGCCAATTTCTCAGGCAACAAAAGAGCTTATCGCTAAGAAATTTAAAAATGCAAAAGGTCTTAATATTGGTATGAGTCCTGCTCTTGTTATCGGTCATCCGACAACTCTTGTAGTGTCTCTTATACTTATTCCTATCGTACTTTTCCTTTCGGTTATTCTTCCGGGTAATAAATTCCTTCCGCTTGCTTCACTTGCTGGTATGTTTTATTTATTCCCAATGGTGCTTCCTATTACAAAAGGAAATGTTGTAAAAACTATTATTATCGGTTTTGTAAGTCTTCTTGTAGGTCTGTTTTTTGTTACGAACCTTGCTCCTTCATTCACTCTTGCCGCTCATGATGTTTATGCAGCAACAGGCGATGCGGCAGTGCATGTACCTGATGGTTTTGAAGCTGGAGCTCTTGACTTTGCTTCAAGCATTTTCGCTTGGGTAATATTCCATCTTACTCACACATATAAAGTTGTCGGTCCGCTTATCCTTTCAGGTGTTGCATTGGCTATGATGTATTATAACAGACGCATCATAGTAAGAGAATCTCAGGGAGATGTTGAAACACCGGAATCAAAAGATATAGAGGGTGCGGCAGAAACACAGAAATAATAAATTCTTTTTTTAATACATTATAATACAAAATGAAAATAATGAATAAAGGGCTGATTACAGCTTTATTATTAGCAGGTACGACTATGGGCTTTGCTCAGAAAGTCAATTATGAAGTGCGTTACGGATCTCATCCTGAAGATGCAAAAAGCTATGATACGGAAAGAATCCGTAGAGATTTCCTTATAGAAAGTGTATTTGTGCCTAACGAAATCAACATGGTGTACTCTATGTATGACAGATTTATCGTAGGCGGAGCATTTCCAACAACAGCAACATTGAAACTTGAAACTATTGATCCTTTGAAAGCTAAGAATTTTCTTGAGCGCAGAGAACTTGGTATTATCAATGTTGGCGGTGAAGGTATCGTGAAGGTTGGTAATAAATCATACAAAATAGGTAATCAGGAAGCTATTTATGTTGGAAGCGGAGATCATGAAGTGGAGTTTTCTTCGGTAAATCCTAATAATCCTGCTCAATTTTATTTCAACTCGGCTCCTGCTCACAAATCATATCCTGTAAAGAAAATTACAAAAAAAGAAGCTAATGTGATAAACGCAGGTTCTCTTGAAGAATCAAATGCACGTACTATCAATCAGCTTATCATAAATTCTATTGTTCCGGGATGTCAGCTTCAGATGGGACTTACAGAACTTAAACCGGGTAGTGTTTGGAACACTATGCCTTCTCATACTCATGATCGCCGTATGGAGGCTTATTTCTATTTCAATGTGCCGGAAAATCAGTCTGTATGCCATTTCATGGGTGAGCCGGATGAGACACGTCATATCTGGGTTAAAAATAATCAGGCTGTGATTTCTCCGGAATGGTCTGTGCATTGTGGTGCAGGTACATCAAATTATACATTTATTTGGGGTATGGCAGGTGAAAACCTTGATTATAATGATATGGATAAACATGCTCCTGACGGACTTAAATAATCGTATATCATAAAATATAAGAGAAGCTTCTATAAAGTTTCTTATATAAGAGAGATTGTATAATAAGAGCAATTTTAGAATTTATGAAAAACAAAATGCTGAGTAGATCGGAAGAGCGTCGTGTAGGGAAAGAGTGTACGTCCTGGTGTAGA
>CAMTOT010000240.1 GCA_947074165.1 uncultured Bacteroidales bacterium | reverse complement strand
CACAGTCAGGAAAAGGTATTGTTGAGTATACCACTACAACACATCAATTTAAAATAAAAGAGGACCTTTCTTCATATACTTTCAACTGGGACAACATACTGCCCTTCTACGACAATACATCAACAGAGGAACAAAAATCAGAAGCGGCGAGGCTTAACTATGCCGTAGGTGTATCAGCAAAAATGAACTATTCTTATTCAAGCGGAGCTTCAGTTCTCAACTGTGGCATGGCTTTGGTTGAAAACTGGGATTATGCTAAATCCACACAGTATGTAAAAAGGGGAAACGTTAGCGAGGAGGAATGGATAAGAATCATAAAAAATGAACTGAATAACCGCCGTCCCGTACTATATTCAGGAAGGAATCAATCAGGACACTCTTTTATCTGCGACGGTTATGACAGTAATGATTACTTTCACTTCAACTGGGGATGGGGTGGATACTGCAACGGTTATTATAGATTAAATGACCTTGATCCAAACATGGAAACCCAGGCAGGAGATTTAGGTTCATCCGGCTACATTGACAGTCAGGCTGCAATAATAGGAATAACACCTTTGGATAAAGAGATTAAAACGCCAGCTTATAACTCTGTATCTATGATAAACGGTTCTTTAAGCTATATACAAAATATGTTTAACAGAAACCAGGAAATACCCGTTACAGCCAACGTTCTTAACGAAGGATTATATGAAAGAGAGTTCTTTATCGGAGGTAAGTTAACAAGCTATAATGACAACTCAATCTCGTATACACCAATCATTGACAACCATATATTAAAATCAAGATACTATTTAAAAAATAGATGCTACAATATAGTCATACCTAAGAATGCGGTTGCCGGGAAGTATAAACTGGAGTTATATTGTATAACTGAAAACGGCAAGGATACGATAACTATAAGAGCAAACAGAGGATATCAGAACTTCGTTAATATTGACGTTACTGATGATAAGATTAATATACTTGACGAGACAGAGGAATCGTCTGTTGTATTGACAGAAGTCGTAAGCAATACTAATATCTATAAAGGAAAAAGAGCTCAGATTAACTTATCTCTGAAAAATGAGAAATCTTATGATTTCAATTCATACATCTCTGTTTTTCTTAGAAATTTATCAACAGGCACAACTATTGAGATCGACAGAAAACTGATATTCCTGAGCGGGTATGAGGAGAGATCTTTTATATTGTATCCTAATATAGATGAGTCACTTTCTGAAGAGGAACATGAGATAGTAGTATGCTATGATAAAACTAACACTCTGCAAAGTCTGAATAGCTATATAATACAGCCTGAGGACTACAATAATCAGATAGTTGATATTTATAATAATCAGGAGGAACGTTCGGCTATACTTGCAGGCTACGCCTCGGCAGAGTGTGACAATAAAGGCGGGATAAGCATAAACTTCCCGGTAAAAGCTGTCAATACAGATTATTTCGGATATTTCAGTATAGCAATCTATACGACAGACTTAATTTTTATTCAATCATTCTCACCATATCCTTACCTTATTGAAAAAGGAGTTACAGAATATATAAACATGAAAGGAGAGTTCAATCTGCCTGCGGGAAAATACAAAGCTGTTATATTCTGTTCTGAGACAAAAGGCAAGTATAAGCAAATGAAAGAAACGAAATACAGCATAGTTGATTTAGATATCCCTGAGCAGCAATGGAACGGCTTAGACTGCAGAGAAGATGAAAAATCTCATGCGAAGAAATTTATTATAGATAATGTACTTTATTTGCGTCAGGGAGATGATATTTACGACTTATCAGGACGAAAGGCATTTCTTAACAAATGATTCAGCAACCCTTCGCACGAATCTTCAAGCAGATCCAAAACTAACTCGAAGCCGTCTGCTCCTGAATAATAAGGATCAGGGACATGGTCAAGAGTTGGTTTTATACTAAAATCAGTCATACGATATATCTTGGCTTCAGACTCCAGGTCCGGAGCCATAGCTTTTAGATTTGATATATTCGAGTCGTCCATCCCTATTATATAATCAAACTCCTCAAAGTCGCTTGCTCTAACCTTACGCGAACGATGTGTCAGTTCATATCCTCGACGGGCGGCATGTGCTCTCATTCGCGGGTCTGGCAGCTCTCCCTCGTGATATGCCGAAGTACCTGCTGAATCAACGGTTATTTTATCTTCCAGTGAATTGCTCTTAATAATGTGCTCCATCACTCCGTGAGCTGAAGGAGAGCGGCAAATATTACCAAGACAAACGAAAAGTATTTTTGTATGAGACTGCATAATATAAGTTGTTTTTAATTTTTAAATAACCGGCAATTTAAAGCGGATCTACATCATAATAAAAAAGAAGAGATTTAAAACGCTCATCTGCCATCATATCTTCACGTGATTTGAGCAGTAGCTCTTTTGCTTTAGCGACAGAAGCGGAAAGCTCAATTTTCATAACAATCTTACGGATATACAAAGACTGTACTCTCGCTACAGGCGGATTGTCAGGTCCCAGTACTCTGTCGCCAAACATAGCTTTTAGCCTGTTGGCATAGATTATAGAAAGTTCTTCAAGCATTGAGTTATCGCGATGCTTCATATAAATATAAATAAGTCTGTAAAACGGAGGATATCGAAACATCTCTCTCTCTCGTAATTGTGCCATATACATGCCGACGTAGTCATTATGTATAACCTGACGGATAAGAGGGTGATTAGGCTCGGAGGTTTGCAGTATAACCTCTCCCCTGCTGTTCTTCCTCCCTGCCCTGCCCGCTACCTGAGCCATCATCTGAAATGCCTTCTCATGCGATCTAAAATCGGGATAATTCATCATCGAATCGGCACTTAATATACCTACCACGTTTACATTATCAAAGTCAAGACCTTTTGATATCATCTGCGTGCCTACCAGAATATTGCTTTTCTTATTCTGAAAGGCTGATATAATATTCTCGTAAGCTTTCTTTGTACGGGTAGTATCAAAGTCCATACGCGACACTTTAGATTCAGGAAATACTTTCTGTATCTCCTCCTCTATCTTCTCGGTGCCGAAACCTTTTGTATTAAGCGTATTATTACCACATGCGGGGCATATGTTAGGAATACCTATGGAGTAGCCGCAGTAATGACACGTAAGCTCACGTCTGCCTTTATGATATGTAAGAGAGACATCACAATTGACACATTTAGGTACCCACGCGCAAAGCGAACACTCGATCATAGGAGCAAATCCGCGACGGTTTTGGAAAAGTATAGCCTGCTGACCTGATGATATGCTTTTATTGATCTTTTGCGCCAGCAAAGGCGAGAAATGAGAAAACATCATCTTCTTTTTCTTCAGTTCCTTAATATCTACTGCCGTGATCTGTGGCATCTCAATAGAAGCATGGCGGGTCATAAGCTCTACAAGCCCGTATTTATTATTAAGAGCATTGTAATAAGTCTCTACAGAAGGCGTAGCGCTGCCAAGCAGAGTCTTTGCCCCATGATATGAGGCTAGCACTATAGCCGCATTCTTACCGTTATAGCGAGGTGCAGGATCTTGCTGTTTATAAGTGGTCTCGTGCTCCTCATCTACAATTATCAATCCAAGATGACGAAATGGAAGGAATACGGATGAGCGAACGCCAAGTATAATCTTTATCTTATCATCATTAAGAAGACGATTCCATATCTCAACGCGCTCATTGTCGGAGAACTTTGAATGGTATATGGCAAGGCTGTCGCCAAACACACGCTGCAGTCTTTCGGTAAGCTGTGTGGTAAGAGCAATCTCAGGCACCATAAAGAGCACCTGGCGCCCCGATTCAATCACATCCTTTATCAGATGTATATATACCTCAGTTTTTCCGCTTGATGTCACGCCGTGAAGTAACACAGCGTCTTTTTCGGCAAACTGATGTTTTATCTCTCCATATGCTTTTGACTGAAATTCATTTAGCTCATACATCGGTACGGTATGCCTCTCTACACGGTCTAGTCGGGATATTTCTTTAGAGTATATCTCCATTACTTCTTTATCGACAAGTGAGGTAAGCACAGCCGGAGTCACTGCTGCCTGAGTAAGCAATTCTTTCTTAGACACCTCAGTCAAAGCGCCGGGTTTAAAGAATGACGAAAGCTCGAGATATTTCATCAACAAAGAAAGTTGTTTCTTAGAGCGGTTTAATTCGTCAAATAATTCCCGTAATCTATCCTGTTCATCTTTGCCTATTAGTATCCTTACATAGCTTTCAAGTTTGGGCTTATACGCGCTTTTTATCTCTTCAGATATGATTATAGCCTGCTTCTCAAGCAGTGATTTCACAGCGTTCATAAAACCCTTCACCCGACTCTGCTTTTCAAGATCGGCTACCAATGCTTTACTCTTCTCGCCGAATGCAGATAGTATGGCAAGTTCTTTCTCATTAAGCCTGTTGTCGACATCCTCTTCATATTCCTCATTTACGGAAACTGAAGTTTCACTCTCCAGTTTGAGACCCGAAGGGACGGCGGCCTTATATACCTCTCCTACCGAACACATATAGTATGAGGCTATCCACTCCCAAAATCTAAGCTGAGGATGGCGCAGTACAGGTTTGGAATCTAAAACACAGTATATATCTTTCACCTCATATTCTGTAGGCGCTACGGGATGAAGTGATACAACAATAGCCGTATAATATTTCTTTTTTCCAAACGGAACGATAACACGCGACCCCACATGTATGGAACTATCCATCTCTTGTGGTATACGGTAAGTAAAATATCTGTTTATAGGAAGTGGAAGTATGAGATCGGCGTATTGCATATCCGTTAGTGTTTACTCTTTTATTATAATAAATGGATGTACTTAATTAATAGTTTATCAAAATTAATAATAAATATCAGAGTACAGGCAAAAAAAAATCCCGCCGAAATCTCTTTCGACAGGACTTTGTTTCTTCGGTGGGCCCAATAGGATTCGAACCTATGACCCCCTGCTTGTAAGGCAGGTGCTCTGAACCAGCTGAGCTATGAGCCCGAAGGTAATAATGTTTTTGGAGTGGGCCCAATAGGATTCGAACCTATGACCCCCTGCTTGTAAGGCAGGTGCTCTG
>CAMTOT010000239.1 GCA_947074165.1 uncultured Bacteroidales bacterium | reverse complement strand
CAACAGCCGTTGCACATATAGGTTTAGTTAGGATATTTTTGATTTACCTTTCATGGCAGCACAGAATCAAATAATAGTATTTTTGAAAGAGTGGTAACAGAAAAAAGGCTATCTAAACATTTTATTGTCAGACAGCCTCTTTTCTTTATCTCTTTATTCTATCAATACTCCGCGATAGTAGTTATTTTATTCGGAATATCAGTATTCTCCATAACTCCTGTGAACTTATCTGCACCTACTCCTACAGCGAATACCGGTACATATGCCGCAGTGTGGCTGTTTGTAGTCCAACCTGCTTTCGCATTTTCATTAAGTATCTGTACTGCAAGAGCGGCAAGCTTTTCATCTTTAAAATATTCTGACTCTGCTTTCTGTGAGTCATTTGATTTAAATGATCTGTTAAACTCCTCAATAAGTTTCTTCTCCTGCGATTCGGAGATAGCCACGGCACTGAAAAATCCTAATTTAGAAGCTAAAAAATCTTTCATCATATCCCATGACACAGACGGATTACCCGTCGCGAAATCTCTCAGTTGAGTCGACAACTCTGACTGCGATACTTTTTGATTATCAAATAGCTTGAAATCCATTACATAATTGCCGCGGCCAAGAGATAAGCCGCCTGTTTCGTGATCAGCCGTAACTACGATAAGAGTTGAATCGGGTTTCTGAAGATAAAATTCATAAGCTTTTTTGATAGCGTTATCCATATCTATCACCTCTTCAAATGTAGTACCTCCGTCATTACTGTGGCTGGACCAGTCTATCATACCACCTTCAATCATTACGAAAAAGCCTTTATTATCTCTTGTAAGATGAGAAATCGCCGATTCAGTGATCTGAGTAAGTGTCAGATCATCCTCTTTGCTGTCTACGGCGAAAGGAAGAGAGTACACATTCTTGCCCTCTTTCTGGATAAGTATCACTTTATCATCTTTCTTTTTAAGCTTATTAAACTCATCTACACCGCGCACCACTTTGTAACCTGACTTACGGTATAAATCAAACAAATCAGGAGCTTTAGCGTCTTTCTTATTTTTCGGAGATACAAAACCGGAGCCGGCGAAGAAATCAAAATCAGATTTTGCCAGGTCTGTACCAATCTCATAAGCCATCTTTCTGCTTGGCTGATGAGCGTAAAAAGATGCCGGAGTAGCGTGATCGATACTTACCGAAGTAGCCACACCTACATTACGGCCCGCTTTCTTTGCTTTCTCGGCTACACTTTCAAGCGACTTTGTATGATCTGAATTCATTCCAATAGTACCGTTTGAGGTTTTTTCCCCTACCGCGAGAGCAGTACCTCCGGCTGCCGAATCGGTCACCGAATTGGAAGTTGAATATGTTTTAGAAAGTCCCGTATAAGGAAAAGTAGAGAACAATAACGGCTCAACCCCTATACGCCCCTGCTTCTCGGCAAGATACATCTCAGTACCATTAACATGGTTTATACCCATACCGTCGCCGATAAAATAAAATACATATTTAGCCTGCTGGGCAAATGTCATTGCGCTTCCGAATAGTAAAAACGCAGAAATTAAAACTGATTTTCTCATTGAAGTAATAATTTTCAGATATATCTTTTTATAAACGAATTACGTGGTAAAGAGGACAGTTTGGCGACTTTTTCTTCTGTAGAGACAAGATGTCGGAAAGTAAAATATTTCAATCCGTAATTATCATAAGGCAACGGATAAGTACCTCTTTGTCTGAGTTCAAAAAGTGTATCGCGAATAAACTGTTCACTATGCCCTTCACGTATAAGAAGTCTGATAAGGTCAAGAGATAAAAAGCGCAGTTTGCGCGCAAGATGTCGGGCAGAATCCTCTGATTTAAGAGTAATCTCCCATAGAGAACAGATAACCGTCAGCGTATCTTTAATAAGCCTTTCTCTGTGGGCCATATCCATACGATTGACTGTACTGTTTTTTCTTTTATAATAATAATAATATGTAAAGTACTCACTCATGATAACGCGTCTGGCCATAAAGATAGCACGGGAAACAAACTCTTCATCCTGATGAAAAATACCCGGTATCATCGTTATCTTATTCTTTTTTATAAATTCTGAACGAAATAAATATCCCCATACAACCCCTATTATGTTGTTCTTCTCTATAAACTCACGTCCAGAATAAACTTTATTCACAGGGAAGCGCTGATGGTGGTATGACGAAGTTTTGCCATCCTCATCCACTTTACAATAGCGAAGACCTATCACATCTTCATCTCTTTCTTTTACATAAGCGAGTAGTGGAAGAAGCGATCCGGATACAAGATAATCATCTGGATCAACAAACATAAGATAGCGCCCGGCGGCATGTTGTATACCTGTATTGCGGGCTACGCTTGGACCTGAGTTGGGAATCGTGATAAGCTGAACAGAGCGGAATCTGTAGGTATACTCCATCACAATATCTTCTGTTTTGTCGGTAGAACCATCATTTACCACAATTATCTCATATTCTGAGGCAGGAAGCCCCTGCGCAAGTATTGAATCAAGCGAACGCACTATATATCCTTCTACATTATAAGCAGGTATGATGATACTGAATTCCATTAGAGAGTATTAATTTGTCAGATAAACTTGTTAGTGACTTGTATACGCGCAAATCTACAAAAATGTATGGTTATTAAATAAATAATTGAATTCAAACCCTATTTTTTTTACATTAGTAAAATATTTTATTATTTGTTAATTTATGAACATCCTACTTTTAGGCGAATACAGCAATCTGCATAATACTCTCGCCCAGGGCCTGAGGGCTTTGGGACACAACGTGACATTAGCCTCCGACGGAGACGGTTGGAAGAATTATTCGCGCGATATAAATATCTCAAGAAAGGATTATTCTATCATTAATACTATAAAATATATTTACGATATAGTAAAAGCGCTGCCTAAGATGAAAGGATATGACGTGGTGCAGATTATCAATCCGCTTTTCTTTGAGCTTAAACCATCTCTTTCGAAATACATCTTTGATTTTTTGAAGAAACACAATAAGAAGATATTTTTAGGTGCGTTCGGTGTAGATCACTATTGGGTAAAGACATGTATAGAAAATAAAACGTTCCGTTACTCAGACTTCTACAGAGACGGTAAATTTATAGACACCGATATTAACAGGCAGGTGATAAATGAGTGGATCAAATCAGATAAAGCTACATTCAACAAATATGTAGCTGAAAGATGCGACGGAATAATAGCATGTCTTTATGAATATTTCGTTTCTTACAAACCTTATTTTCCAGACAAGACTCACTATATATCCTTACCTATCAATACAGACAAGCTTAAAGCGGATATAATTACACAAACTCCGGATGTTGTAAAATTCTTCATAGGCATACAAAAACATCGATCTCAGGTAAAAGGAACTGATGTTATATATGAAGTACTGAAAGAGGTAAACGCCAGATATCCCGACAAATCAGAAGTTATTAAGGCGGAGTCTGTACCTTATAATGAATACGTGACGTTAATGAGGGGAGCTCACATACTTATTGACCAGCTTTATTCATACACTCCTGCCATGAATGCGCTTACCGCGATGGCTCAGGGTTTGATTGTAGCCTCAGGCGCCGAACCTGAGTATTATGAGCTGGAAGATGAGCATCAGATTCACCCTATACTTAATATTACTCCAGACAGGGATAAGATATTTACCACCTTCGAGGATATTATTCTTAATCCGCAACGGATACCCGAGCTATCGGTGCAAAGCGTTGAGTTTATCAACAGACACGACGACTACAAGAAAGTCGCAGCCCGTTATATAGAAGTGTGGAACAGATAAATATTTTTTACTCCCCCGAAAGGGCTTTTTTATAAAGTGAGACATAGGCTGCGGCTACAGCCTGTGGGCTATAGTTTCGTTCTATATAACTATGCAGTTTACAAGGGTCATAATACTTATATTCAATCATCATATTCTGCATTGTACTAAGCAGAGCCTCTTCATCTCCTTTAGGTATAACTACTCCCCGTCCATCTGCAAGCATATCACGTATAGCACCGACATCGGTAGAGATTACCGGCAGCCCGCAAGATAGAGCTTCGAGCACACAGACCGGTTGATTCTCAAAATTTGAGAAAAGAAGCAAAGCGTCACTGTTCCGCAGTTCAGAAGCTAACGACTCACCTGATTTTGCACCCGCAAAAGTTATAAATCCGTCAAGTCCTCTCTCTTTCACCATCTCTGTAAGCATAGCTTTATCCACGCCTTCGCCTATAAGCTTTAGATGAAAATCAGACCGTATTTTTCTCAGTTTGTCTACTACATTTATTATACCTGATATATTTTTCGCGTTATCACGCATCCACGATACATGAGAGAAAACAAAATGACTTTTACTGTTATCATCATTTTTTTGTGGATAAAAAACATCAGTATCAACAACGTTATTAACAATATGGTAATTGTTGTTGATAAGTCCTTTTTCTATCATGCTGTCCCTAAGGTTAGCACTAACTGGCGACACACAATGCGCGTGCTTTACAATTCTGTTTGTCAACATCTTATGAACACATCCACCCGGATACTCCCCTCTGCCGTAACGCGACCAATGCTCCGTGATAATATATGGAATATTATACCTTTTTCTTAATAAGTATGGTAATAACCCCGACCTTGTCAACACATTTACATGCGAAATATCAGGATATCCACAATTGTTGATAACCTGTTTATATCCCGCCATAGAACCTCTTACAAAGTAAAAGAAACGAAGTATTCCGGTTATTAACGGAAGTTCAAATTTCACTTTCGGCACATATACCCGATATACATACATATTGCCGTCACACTCAATGTCCGTATCAATATGATATTTCTTTTTCTCTGAAGGATCCGCCTTAACCATTAGCACCGATACTTTATTTCCGGACGCAAGTGCGCGGGCATGTTTCTCAATAAACACACCGTCACCCTTTTCCATTCTGTTAGGATACCAGGCTACAGTAAAAAGTATATGCAGAAGAGGTTTCATATATTACTTTCTAAAGATTCTATTTATAATTTCATTTATCATCTGACGTATCGGATAAAGATCGGAAGAGCGTCGTGTAGGGAAAGAGTGTACGGCCTGGTGTAGATC
>CAMTOT010000238.1 GCA_947074165.1 uncultured Bacteroidales bacterium | reverse complement strand
ACACCAGGACGTACACTCTTTCCCTACACGACGCTCTTCCGATCTTTTAATAGAAAAAACAGATGTATTTTTACAATGGATTAAAATTTTATTACAAATATCGAATATTTGTTCGAAATGTAATTATTGTCTTGTATATGAAGGTTACAAAAGAGTATATAATAGAGAAAGCGTTCGAACTATATTTAATAAAGGGTTATTCGGGAGTCTCAATAACTGTTATTCAAGAATACTTGAATATAGGACGCGCGACTATGTACTATTATTTTAAGAATAAAGAATCTCTTTTTAAAGAGGTCATAAAGATATATTATATAGACTGGATGCATAACGAGTACAAGGGAGTTACAGATAGTGTGACCATGCCGGAACTTGTAGAAAAGTATGCAGATATGGAGATAAGGTTTAAAACGCGGATACGCAATATAACCAATGACTCAAACGTGACAGCATCAAACTTTACGGCTATATTAATATATGCGTTTACTCATTTTCAGGAGTTCAGAGATAATCTGTATGATCTGAAAAAGATAAAAAACCAATTCTGGCGACTTGCTGTGTCCAACAGCATAAAAGCAGGAGAAATATCGGTGGATAGTGATGTTGAAATGGTGGCGATGATATTCTCAAATATAACTGACGAGACGTATGAAGGAAGAATGAAGGAAACTGAAACAAACGGTATAATGGTATCGCAATACAGAGAATCCTGTAAATTTCTTCTGGAAAAACTGAAGTAATATAACGAATTAAAGTGCAGTAGACGTGGAAAGAAGTATTGATCATTTAAAACCGGATCTGATATTCCGTGCTATAAAAAGTTATTTCCGTTTTGTACATGACAGGCTTTATTACAGAAAAATTTATGTTCTGAATAAAGAAAATGTACCGGCAAATGGAGTGCCTACAATGATAATTTCTAATCATCAGAACTGTCTGAATGATCCTTTGGGTATTCAGTTTTCATTCAGAAAAAGAAAAGTCAATATTATAGCCAGGGCTGATGTGTTTAAAAACCCGATAGCCAATAAGTTTCTTCGCTTTATCGGTCTTTTACCTGCTTACAGAATGGATATTGACGGAATAGAGACGGTAGGTAATAATGCGGATACATTTAATGTAGCAGAGCATGAATTGCTGAATGGCCGTACGGTGGTACTTTATCCGGAAGCCGGGCATCAGGATAAACATTGGCTCGGAAATTTCTCATTTGGATATACACGCATGGCTTTTAACGCAGCCGCCCGCGATGATTTTAAGAAAGAGATATTTATATTGCCTTCATGTAATCATTATGAGGATTACTTCCGTATCAGGACGGATCTTTTGATAAAATACGGGACTCCAATCCCTATTTCTCCATTTTACGAGTTATATAAAACAAAACCTCGTACAGCACAACGAGAGGTAAATAAGCTGGTGAGAGAACAAATATATTCACTTATGCTTAATATCGAGGATCATGATAATTATGAAAGCATAGATTATATAAGAAACAGCTATGGAAAGCGATATGCGGAAGCAAAAGGTCTTAACCCCGATGTATTGCCTGAAAAACTATCTTCTGATAAACTATTGGTATCTGATCTTGAGTATATGGCCGCAAAGGACGTGAATTGTGTAAAAGAGATTTACAGACTGGCTCAAGAACTTAAAAAAGGCACTTTAAAGAATAATATAAGGGACTGGAATTTTGATAAAAAGTTTTTCTTGCCTGAAATTATGATTAAAGTAGTGTGTCTAACGGCTTTGTTTCCTTTGTTTATCTTTTCTCTTATGCCCAATCTGTTTATATTCCTGGCTCCCGGACTTCTGATTCCGAAGATGCCTGATAAATTGTTTACCGGTTCAGTATATTATGGGATGAGTGTATTGATAACTATACCATTGTTTTACACGCTTACCTTTTTGCTTACATATACGCTGACATCTGTATGGTGGATTGCAGCCGTACATTTGGCATGCTTGCCTTTGCTGGGGCTTTTCGCTTGGTATTACAGGATGTATTACATTAAACTGAGAAGTGAAATACGATTCCGTAGATTATATAATAACGGTGAATTACACGAACTTATAAAAACGAGAAACACACTGTTTGCCAGATTAAACAGTATTATGAAGTAATGACGTGCTTGAATAAAAAGTGCATAAAATAAATATATTATGGAAAGACGCGTAGTAATAACAGGAATGGGTATCTATTCTTGTCTTGGTGCGGACCTTGACCAGGTAAGAGATTCTCTTTATACAGGTAAATCGGGTATAATATTTGATCCTACACGCAAAGAAATGGGATTCCGCTCAGCTCTGACTTCTCATCTTGAAGTTCCGGATTTAAAAAAACAACTTTCACGCAGCCAAAGGGTATATATGCCCGAACAGGCAAAATATGCCTATGCGGCAACAAAACAGGCTCTCGAACATGCCGGTCTTGATCAGGATTATCTTGACAGAAATGAAATCGGACTACTTTACGGTAATGACAGTTCCGCAGATGCTGTGGTAAAGAGCGTTGATACAATGAGAGAAAAGAAAGACACTACACTTGTAGGGTCGGGCGCTATATTTCAGTCAATGAACTCGACTGTAACGATGAACCTCTCGTGTATATTTAAATTAAGAGGAATGAATCTTACCGTATCGGGCGCATGTGCCAGCGGTTCTCATGCTATCGGTCTTGGAGCATTGCTTATCAGACAAGGATTGCAGGACTGTGTGATATGCGGCGGAGCTCAGGAAGTAAATCCATTCTCAATAGGTAGTTTTGACGGGATAAGCGCGTTTTCTACAAGAGAACATGAACCGACAAAGGCGTCACGCCCTTTCGACAGAGACAGAGACGGTCTTGTGCCGGGTGGAGGAGCTGCTACCGTGATAATCGAGAGTTATGAATCGGCAGTAAGAAGAGGTGCGCCTATATTGGCAGAGGTGCTTGGATACGGATTCTCTTCAAATGGTGATCATATATCAAATCCAAATGTTGACGGTCCGAGCCGTTCGTTGCTTATGGCAATACGTCAGTCAGGCATACCTATCAATGAGATTGGATATATCAATGCTCATGCTACATCAACACCTGTAGGAGATAAAAATGAGGCTAAAGCAATACATAATGTATTTGGTAATCATAAACCGGAAGTCGCATCTACTAAATGTTTTACCGGACATGAAATGTGGATGGCCGGAGCGAGTGAAGTTGTTTATTCTATGTTGATGATGAAAAATGACTTTATAGCGGCGAATCTTAACTTTGAGAATCCGGATGAAGATTCGGTTCATCTTAATATACCTGCGGAGAGAGTTGAGAAGAAGTTTGATACATTTTTGTCTAACTCGTTTGGTTTTGGTGGTACCAACTCATCACTAATAATAAGAAATTTATAAACATAATAATTAATGATATGAACAGAGAAGAATTAGAAGAGAAAGTAAATGAAGTGCTTGCGGAAGAGTTTGAAATCGAGGTTGAGGATATTACGCCTGATGCTAATATTAAATCAACTCTGATGCTTGACAGTCTTAGCCTTGTGGATATGGTAGCTCTTATAGAGAGTGAATTTGGCGTGAAGATAAAAGGAACAGAGGTTACCTCTATCCTTACTTTTGAAAATCTATATGATTTTATAGAGTCAAAAAACTGATATTTATATATAAATCAGATTTACTGAGGCGTTTCCTTAGGGAAACAGCCTCATTGTAATTTTTTTAAGTTTATAAAATTTATAATTATGAATAATCCGCTATATAAAGGTGATGAGATAAAACAGCTTATTCCTCAACGCGATCCTATAATAATGGTAGATACGTTTATTCGTGCCGATGAGACAGGAGCGGATACGTCGTTGACGATAAAGCCTGGTAATATATTTTGTGATAATAATATGTTTCTCGAACCCGGGATTATAGAACATATAGCTCAGTCTGCATCGGCTTACGCCGGGTACAAAGCGGCTCTGAAAAATGAACCGGCACCTGTTGGCTTTATCGGTGAGGTGAAAAAGTTTAAAAGCAATTTTTGCCCAAATACCGGCGATACGCTTCATACTTCTATACGTATTATGTCGGAGGCTATGAGTGTGTCATTACTTAAAGCCGAGACTACGGTAAACGGAGAGATAGCGGCTACATGTCAGATGAAAATATTTATAAAAGAATAATTTATGAGCCTTACTCTGACTATACCCGTAAGGGTGAGATTTAGCGAAGTAGACTCTTTGCAGATGACATGGCACGGAAGTTATGTGAAATTTCTTGAAGATGCGCGTGAAGCTTTTGGCGAAAAATATGGACTCGAATATATGTATATGTACAATAGCGGTTATGTAGCACCTATTGTAGATATGCACCTTCAGTATAAGCAGAGCATAGCTTACGGTGAACAGATATTGATTGAGATAACATACGTGCCGACGCGTGCGGCAAAGATTGTATTTGATTATAAAATATATCGCAAGAGTGATATGACTCTGGCTGTAATAGCAAATACAATACAGCTTTTTCAGGATAGAAGCGGAGTGTTTGAAGTTTCAAATCCGGATTTTTATACAGAATGGAAAAAGAAGCATAATCTGATAAAATAAAAATATAATATGAAGCTTTTAGATACATACTTCACGATAAAGAATCATAACAGAATAGAAGATACGGATGTAATTGATGTTGAGTTAAATCCGGAACATCCCGTATACAAAGGTCATTTTCCCGATATGCCTGTAGCACCGGGCGTGTGTAATATACAGATGATAAGAGAGTGTGTGGCGTGGGTGGCACAAAAAGAGATGTTGATTGAGAATATATCCGTATGTCGTTTTTCCTCGCTTGTGACGCCTTCAGAAACTCCTTTGATGAGTATAAAATTGAAGATGTCGGCGACGGAGCAAAACAGTTTTAATGTAGTGGCGGAATTGATGACCACGGAGAAATCATATATGAGCTTTAAAGGTGAACTGAAAGAGGTGTAAACACACGGACCTAATTAAATATAATCGGAACATGACAAAATTATCCATAATAATATTCAGATATTTCAAAAGCCATAGAATCTCGCTATATGCTATAATGATAAAGATCGGAAGAGCGTCGTGTAGGGAAAGAGTGTACGTCCTGGGGT
>CAMTOT010000237.1 GCA_947074165.1 uncultured Bacteroidales bacterium | reverse complement strand
AGATCTACACCAGGCCGTACACTCTTTCCCTACACGACGCTCTTCCGATCTGCCCACCCAGATGTTTGATTTATCATCTTCATACACATAGTTGACTGCATCAGAATGTATATTACCATTCTTTTTTGTAAACGATACTGACTCAAGTCCGGAAGGTGTATGAGTTACTTTGCGGCAACCATTACGATTATGCCATAGCCAGATACTTCCGTCGGAGGTTTCTATTAGATGACTATAATTCTGACGAAGTTCGCCTACCCCTGTAAAATCTACGAAACTCTCTCTTTTCAGATCATAGCAGCTAAATATTTCCTGTGTGGTATTTATCCACAGGTAGCCGTTAGAGTCTTCAAATATATCCTTCACTCTTGTATCTGACAATGAAATTTCGGTTTCTTCAGGACGGAAATTTATAAACGAATTGCCGTCATATCGGCTAAGTCCGTTTAAAGTGGCAATCCAGATAAATCCTTTACTATCCTGGTATACACTTCTTACAGTATTATTTGCAATACCATCGTCTGTTGTCATATGGGTAGCCCGGATCTCGATTGATGCGTTTGTCTTGGAGGTAGTTGTGATAGAAAATAAAATAAGCAGCGTGATAATATATCTTTTCATGTTTTACAGGTAGATTAATGATTGAACACAAAAATAAAAAAAGAGTGCATTACCTAAAAGGCATTACACTCTTTTTTTATAAAATTAATAATCAATCCATGTGAAAAACTTCCGGTAAAGGAATTGTTACCGGCGAATTATCCGGATTGACTTCCATTATATCAGCCATATAGTCCCACCATTTCTGAACAATAGGATTTGAACCCATATCTTGAGATGATTCATCACCTTTAGTTTTCTGGCATGCAAAAAGTATGTTTGTATCTTTATCCCAATAAATTGAGTAATCATATACACCTCCATCTTCGAGCAATTTCTTCAACTCAGGCCAGATTTCGGCATGTCTTTTCTCATATTCAGCCTCAAATCCGGGCTTAAGAAACATTTTAAAAGCTTCGCGTTTCATAGTAATAAATTTTAATATATTATTTATCTGATAGTTATTTCAGATAGTCATTAAGTTTACATTCTTTTAATTCGCGTAGTCCGTCTATAACAGACTCGGTATTCATTATTGCGCCTGGCTCTGTATTGTGAGCTCCATCAACAAAATAACTTGACGATTTTGACTCTCCGGCATTCTCAAGTTTACATGCAGTCAGGTTGTTAAGATCTATAAAGAATACATTTTCCTGTTGTGCTATCTCCTTCGACCACTTACCGTAGGTATTATCACAGCGGTTTACTTTACCGGATGTCCATCTATTGGCAGGTGTGTGAGACGTTACAATTACTGTAGCTCCTTTAGCTTTAGCCTGACGAACATATTTACGCATGTATGTGCCGAATGTATATACAGTTTCAGTACTGCCATCTCTTTCCATAACCACTTTCTGCGATTCGCTACCTGTACCTTTAAGAGATGCTCTTGCTCTTCCTGTATTAATAGGCCCTCCATCATTGTGACCGAAGTCGATAATCAAATAATCTCCGGGCTTAATTGCTTTCAGGACTTTATCCCAGTGTCGCTCTGTTATATAAGTACGGCTGCTTCTGCCTCCTAAAGCATGGTTCTCAACCGTAATCTTTGAAGTATCAAAATATTGATCAAAGAAACTGCCCCATCCCCACATATTATTTTCACCTTTTCCATTGCCACATTTTACAGTAGAATCTCCTATTATAAACACTACAGGTGATTTTTCGTCAATACGGCTTACTCCGGCTACAATATCTCTTGCTTTTGAAGGGTCGGCAAAATGAAATAAAGGTTCTTTTGTCTGCTGCTCAATATTATAAAACTGAAGTGCGCTATCATTCATTTTAGGGTGCTGTTTGCCAAGAAGATTTATCATTTCTGCACCTGCCCATATCACAGGTCCGTAACCATGAGCTGCAAATACATTCACCGGTCTATAGTAATAAAACGCAGGATCGAAGGCCATTCCTGTACCTACGCATGTGTTTTCAACCTGTCCTTCCGTATTTATCTGTGTTGAAACGGCATGCCAACCAAGTTGTACTACCGGTCCATACACCAACGCGTCAACCCAGCCTTTATTAATAGCGTGGGCTATACAATATACATATATCGCAGTGGCTGATGTTTCATGATAAGAATCATTTCTATCCAATAATTGATGCCAAAATCCTTCTCCGCTCTGACAAGCAGCAAGCCCCCTGACATGTGATTTAAACAGGCTCATTATCTTTTCTCTTTGCGGATGATTCTCCGGCATCACGTCAAGAACTTCACACATAGTAAGCAAAGCCCACCCATTGGCACGTCCCCAATGATATGAAGGGTGATCCTGCATACCTTCTACCCAACCGTGACGGAAAAGATTTTTCTCCGGTACCCACATTCTGTCTGCAAACTGCAGTATCTGACGCACTGCTTCATTAAGATATACTGCCTGATTATCTTTAGCGTATCGGGAATAATATGCAAGAGGAGGCACTCCCATAAACATATCATCTAACCATATAGTATTGTGCTGGGGGCGGGTACGCGCAAAAGTTCCATCTTCAAGACGATATTCATGATACATTATATAGTTAATATAATTGTCAATAAGAGGTCTTAAATCAAGTGTTTTGTCATCAAGACTTAATTTTATCATAGCAGCGCATACAGCACCTGCGTCATCAAGAGCATGAGGTGTAAGAACCTGAAGCATGAGATTATCAGTCGTACCGTATTTCTCAAGTACATTATTGAAATGTGGAGCAACTTCCGCAAGAAAACGAAATCTCTCTTTTACATAATCAGAATAAGCGTTATCGCCGGTTATTTCTGCGGCCGCGAGCATTGCCGAATATGTTACGCCCCACTCATAACTTGTCAGTCTGAAAGCTCCTCTCTCAATTTGGGCATCTGCATTCATATTGGCATAGTCAGTTATCACTTTGCCTGTATTTTTATCAACTACACGTGTAGGCGTATTATTTTGAAGATATTTTAATACCCGGTCAATATCCTTTTTTACATCTTCTTTATTTAGTACACCGTAAGGAACTTTATACTCCGGCTGAAGGAGGTGAAGCGGAGTATTTGAATCATTGGCTAC
Organism: uncultured Bacteroidales bacterium; assembly: GCA_947074165.1. Taxonomy (GTDB): domain Bacteria; phylum Bacteroidota; class Bacteroidia; order Bacteroidales; family JAUNSR01; genus JAUNSR01. The sequence continues at coordinate 2,020 of CAMTOT010000237.1, read as the reverse complement.
TCTCTTTTTCTGAGCGTATGAGCCTGACGCAGCGATAAGTCCGCCTAAAAATAAAACTGTTCTTAACTTCATGATATAACAAGGTTTTGTCTATTATTATAGCTTTGTTTTAATTATTTCTTAAACTTATACCCACGGAATAAACCTTTCAAATCAGGACCGAAATAAAATCCGGGTTGTGTGGGCTGATTATATCCTACATTTTGTGTTGCTATACTTATGCGATATGCAGGATCTTCCAGGAATGTGTGAAAACGGTATTCGGTTTCTATAGGTGTGACATAAATACGTATAGCATCATTTTCATTTGTACGAAGTAATACTTCCTCCCTCCAGTCTCCAAGTATATCACCCTGAAGACATGGTGTTGCTTTGGTTCCGTTATTTGAACTACAACCGTCAAAAGTCACAATATTTTTGCATTTGCCATCTTTCCAGTCATATTTAGAAACCCGGTTTTTATCTAGTAATTCCCTAAGCAGATCACCATCCCACCATACTGCCATATTTACAGAAAGAGTACGCATATCAGGATTGACAACATCTCCTTTGTAGTTTCTTATGCCTTCTGATTCCCATGACCACATTTCCATACCGGGACTTGTAGGATCAATATCGGCTGCCATACAGCGCCCGACATCTGTAGGGCTTTTAATTTGCAATATTATATTGCCAGTAGCAGCGTCTCTTAATGTAGAGCCGTCTCTTTTATTTTCATGACAACTCCATACCTGCATTCCCTTAAGGTCTGGCGAAAAATGTGAAAGATGCATAGCGTCTCCATGTCCCATTTTTGTAGAAGAAAGACCTGTACCGTCATTATTTATTGTACATTGACCATATATAATCTCATCACATCCGTCTCCGTCAACATCTCCTACACGAAGGTTATGATTACCCTGCCCCGCATAATCTTCATTACCTTTATTATTGCTGTCGAAAATCCATTTTTCTTTAAGTTGCTTTCCATCCCAGTCATATGCTGCAAGTACTGTCCTGGTATAATAACCACGACACATTACAACGCTCGGACGAATACCATCAAGATATGCAACGGCAGCAAGAAAGCGGTCGCTTCGGTTAGCTCTGGAGTCACCCCAATCGGCAAGGTTACCTCTGCAAGGTGCATAGTCTATTGTTTGCATCGCTTCCCCTGTAAGGCCGTTGAAAATTGTCAGATATTCATTACCGGTGAGTATTCTACCCTGATTGACTGGTGTCCCAAGCCCTCTCTGAGGTCGCGGTCTGTTACGCACACCATTTTTACGGTTTTCCTCTTGTTGCTTATTAAGAGCTTCTCTCATACGTTTTTGTTCATCTTCAGGAAGAGCAACTCCCGCTTCGCGATAATCGGCATTGGGATTACCTATTACATTTCCCTTACCATCAACAGCTCCGTCGGATGTCTTCACTACAAATTCAGCACGCCCGTCACCGTCAAGATCATACACAATAAATTGATTATAGTGAGATCCGGCTCTTACATTATGTCCCAAATCAATACGCCAAAGCTTCTCACCATTAATCTTATAACAGTCATAAAGCACGTTTCCTGTATATCCGTCGTGAGCATTATCATGTGAATTTGAGGGTGACCAGGTGACTATTAATTCATATTCCCCATCGCCGTCAACATCACCTATTGAACAGTCATTGGGTGAGTAAGAATAAGAGTCTCCAGCCGGTGTTATGCCATCGTCCGGTTTATCAAGTGCAAGATTAATATATCCTGTAGGAGCGTTTTCCGGCAAAATGTATGATCCGTTTATTTTGCCTGTTTCCTTACCTTTTATAACTGGTTTTATGGTATATTCTGCTTTATCTGAAGCTGAGTTTTTGTCTTTATAGAATGTCCCTTTATCGGCGGATACATTAGCTATTTTTACCCCGTCTCTATATATATTGAAAGATGTATTTATTGGATCAGAAGAAAGATAACGCCATGATACTATAACTTCGTCCGGTGTATTTCTTATAGCGACTACTCCTCGCCCGAGATTCTCTTTCTGTATTTTTGATT
>CAMTOT010000236.1 GCA_947074165.1 uncultured Bacteroidales bacterium | reverse complement strand
ATATAAAATCAGCCGGTTTTCTTGGCGAAAAACATAATATACCTGTTTATACCACTGAAGATATTCACGCTGGGATGAACAGGAGCTATGGTATGACTCAAAAGATATATCAGTCTAAGAGAGTAATTGAGAAAGAGGTCCCTTTTCAGTTGAGAGATCTTACAATTACAGCCTTCGAAGTTCCTCACGACGGTAGTGATAATGTAGGGTATCTGGTAGAGTGCGCAGATGTGAGAATCGCTTTTGCGACCGATCTTGGGCATATCACACCTACAGTTAAGAAATATATGAGTATGGCTAATCATCTTATTCTTGAGGCAAATTATGACTCAGAGATGCTTAATTACGGCTCTTATCCACAGCATCTTAAGAATAGGATACTTGGCTATAACGGACACTTGAGTAATAAAGAGTGCGCGGATTTTCTCGCAGAGATCTACAAGCCTTCGATGAAGCATATTTTTCTTTGTCATTTAAGCCGCGATAATAATCATCCGGAGCTTGCTTATAAAACGGTTGAGTTTACGATGATGAATCAGGATTATTACGCAGGAAAAGATTTTGAACTTCTCGCGCTGAAACGCAACACGCCTTCTGACGTGTATATTTTTATCGACTAATGATACTATAAAAGTGTGTCTGCTTTATCCCGCGGGGTATGGCAGACACACTTTTTTATTTTGCATATACACAATACACAAAAAGAAATATAACAACAAAACAGAATTAAACTATGAGCGGATTTTTCGGATGCGTATCGCGTAAGGAATGCGTGGCTGACGTATTTTACGGTACTGACTACCATTCTCATTTAGGAACTAAACGCGCCGGTATGGCATTCTTTAACGGTACTGACTTTGTGCGGTCAATACATAGCCTTGAAAGTGCTTACTTCAGAAATAAATTTGAACCGGATCTGCCAAGGTTTGGCGAATCGACTTTGGGTATTGGCGTGATAAGCGATATGGAGTCACAGCCTGTTACTCTTATATCACACCTTGGGCGCTACTCTGTAGTAGTAGTGGGGCGTGTTGATAACTTGTCGGAGATTGAGCAGATGTTTTTGCGTGAGAAAAATCATTTCTCGGAGATGTCAGGTTCGGTAATAAACCAAACTGAGATGATCGCTATGATTATCAATTCGGGCAATACGTTTAAGGAGGGTATTGAGAAGGTTTACGCTATGGTGAAGGGCTCTTGCTCATTTCTTATCTTGACAGAAACAGGCATATACGCTTGTCGTGATAAATTTGGACGAACCCCTATTATACTAGGTAAGAATGAATTCGGATATGTAGTTGCGAGTGAAAGTTCTTCATTTGTGAATCTGGGTTATAAGATAGTGAGAGACTTGGGGCCTATGGAGGCACTTCACCTTACTAAAGACGGTACGGCTCAGGTTGTAGCACCGGGTAAAAGAAAGCAGGTTTGTTCTTTCCTTTGGATATATTACGGCTATCCGTCTTCTGATTATGAAGGGGTAAATGTAGAGGAAGCACGTTACAGATGTGGTGCGGCGATTGCGGAAAGAGATGATGTAGATGTAGACTTTGCTGCCGGTATTCCGGATTCAGGCGTGGGACATGCGATTGGTTATTCCAACCGTAGGGGGATTCCTTATAAACGACCTTTTGTGAAATATACTCCTACATGGCCAAGAAGTTTTATGCCTCAGAATCAGAAAATGCGTGATCTTGTAGCGAAGATGAAACTACTTCCTAACGAAGCATTTACGAAGGATGCCAGAATATTATTTCTTGATGACTCTATCGTGAGAGGTACACAGTTGAAGGATAATGTAGTGAAGCTTAGAGAGTGCGGAGTGAAAGAGGTGCATATGCGTATTGCGTGTCCTCCTTTGGTGTATCCGTGTAAGTTTCTTAACTTTTCTTCTTCGCGATCTACTTTCGACTTGTTTACGCGTCGTGTGATAAGAGATCTTGAGGGGACTTCGGAGTTGACAGATGAGATACTTGCTCCATATTGTGATCCTGATTCTGATAAATACAAGCAGATGATAGATATTATGGCACAACATCTTCAGCTTGACAGTCTTAAGTTTCAGCGTCTTGACGATCTTGTAGAGGCGTTAGGTCTACCAAGAGAAGATTTGTGTACTCACTGCTGGGACAATTCGAGTTATATGGAATAATGATAAAAAAAAACGCATCCGCAATTAATCTGCGGGTGCGTTTTTTTATATAGTATATGTTACTTATATATAAGAAATATAGTTGGTACTTTAGGTATTTCAAATTTACGTTTTATCCAATCCGCCACGCTCAACGTGATAATAGACTCATCTTCGCATGTGATATTTGAGGCTATACACAGTTTTGTCTGAGGACGGCAGTTTTTGATTATGTCTTCAAACATTTTGTTGTTGCGGTATGGCGTTTCGATGAATAGCTGTGTCTGATTCTCAGAATATATGCGGCCTTCGAGCTGCTTAAGTCTTTTTATTCTTTCAGAACTGTCGATAGGAAGATAACCGTGGAAGGCAAAGCTTTGACCATTGAATCCGGAACCCATAACAGACATGATTATAGACGATGGCCCTACGAGCGGTACTACTTTATATTTTTTTTGCTGAGCGAGAGCTACTACATCCGCGCCCGGATCTGCGATAGCCGGACATCCGGCTTCTGATATTACTCCAACCGACTCTCCGTTTGCTATAGGTTGCAGGTAGCCTGATACATCAGCCGGAGAGGTGTGCTTGTTAAGCTCATAAAATGTAAGAGAATCAATGTTTATTGATGAGTCTGTTTTCTTAAGAAAACGTCTTGCCGTGCGTATATTTTCTACAATAAAGTGTTTGATACCGAGTATAATTTCTCTGTTGTGAGCAGGGAGTACGGTTTCAATCGGCGTTTCGCCAAGAGTGACAGGGATTAAATAAAGTGCTGTCTGCATAATAATTTTTATTTTTCACGTCAAAAGTAATAAATTTGTGCTAATAATGCCAATCCGGTTTAACCGGTGGCTTTCTTACAAAAAAACAAAATCATAAATATGCAATTACCCATAGATTTTATATCGCGCCTAAAAGATCTGCTTAAGGATGAATATCAGGAGTTTGAAAATGCTATATCGCAGGAGCAATCAGTAAGTATTAGATTGAACAGCGCAAAAGCCGGCAATATACTGAAAGATGAGCAACCTGTGAGTTGGTGCAGGAACGCGTATTATTTGAAAGAGAGACCAAACTTTACGTTTGACCCTGCCTTTCACTCGGGTGCATATTATGTACAGGAGGCGTCATCGATGTTTCTTGATTGTGTTATTTCGCAATATGTTGACAAACCGGTGCGTTACCTTGATTTATGCGCTGCGCCTGGTGGTAAAACGACTCTTGCTGTAAGTGCGCTTCCGCAGGGGAGTCTTATTGTGGGAAATGAGATTGAGAGAAAGAGATGTCATATACTTGCTGAGAATCTGACTAAATGGGGCTCTCCTTATGTTATGGTTATGAATAATAAGGCTGCCGATTATAGTGGGCTGACTCATTATTTTGACGTGATATTGACTGATGTGCCATGTTCGGGAGAGGGTATGTTTAGAAAAGACCCGCAGGCCATCACAGAATGGAGTGTGTCGAATGTTGTGAAATGCGCAGAGAGACAAAAAGAGATACTTGCAGATATATGGGATGCACTTCGTCCCGGGGGCCTATTGATTTACTCAACCTGTACGTATAATATAGAGGAAAATGAGCTAATGATAGAGTATTTATGTGATGAGTTTGGCGCCATGGCTCTTGATGTGAATACAGATCCTGGATGGGGTATCCATAAGCCGCTTTATGGAGATAAGCCGTGCTATCGCTTTATGCCTCATGCTACGAGAGGAGAGGGTTTGTTTATGGCTGTTGTGCGCAAGCCTGATAGTGACGATGTTGTGGAGCGTGATGATCTTGTGCGTTCGTTGTCAAAAAAAAGTCAGAAAAAAGATAAAAAAGGAGCAAAGAAAGAGGTCGCGACTGTTTTCCCGAAAGAGCTTAAGAGCTGGGTGAATGATCAGACTCAATTTGAGTTTGATTGTGTAAATGAAGCTTTCTATGCTTATCCGCGTGAGTATTACGGTGAGATGAAGGCGCTTGCGGGTGCTTTAAATTGTGTGCTGCCCGGTCTTGCTCTTGCATCGGTGAAGGGTAAGGATTATATACCGGAGCATTCTCTTGCTCTTTCTACTGCAATTAATGAAGAATTGTTTAGTATCAGCGAGGTGTCGCTTGATGATGCGATAACATATTTAAGACGTGAGTCGATAGTGCCAACGGTGGATATGCCTAAAGGGTATGTTTTGATAACTTACAAGGGTTATCCTTTGGGGTGGGTTAAAAATATGGGTAACCGAACTAATAATTTATATCCTCAGGAGTGGCGAATCCGCAGCGGATATAATCCGGAGTCTTATTTTGAGATAGTGTAATAACAAACACTATCTCAGGCAAGGTATTTATTGAGAATTTGTTTTAACTTCTTTGTGTTGACGGGTTTTGTAAGGTAGTCGGTGCATCCAAGGCTAATGGCACGGTCAATGTCTCCGTCGAACGCATATGCCGTTACGGCAATTATCGGTGTTGATTTGTCTGTTTCTCTGATCTTTTCAGTAGCCTGCAGTCCGTCAAGTTCGGGCATTTTTATGTCCATTAATATAATATCCGGGTTTTCCGACTGATGAAATTTAACAGCTTCTATGCCATTGACAGCTCTTACAAGCTGATAATCCTCTTTAAGTATTGCCTCAAGCAAAAGATAGTTGTATTCTGTGTCTTCTGCAATCATTATTTTCTTTTTACTCTGACCTGTTGTTGTCGTTGTGATTTTCTGATCTGACTTGACAGTCTCTTTTATATCATTTTTGATCACAGTATTGTGTTGTTTAGAGCCTTTGTCTGTAACCTGAGAGAAAAGAGTAATCATATCTTTTCTTATCAAGTTTATCTCAGATTCAATACTGTTTCTATATTGTTCCTCTTTTTCTAAAGAGTCGTATACAGAAGATACTTTATTGTTTAATTCTGAGATTTTATTAAAAATTAGGTTTAAAATGCTTTTTAGTTTAATTAAAAAAATAATTAAAGATATTCCGATAATGCAAATTAATGATGTGATGATTATTAATAAGATCGGAAGAGCGTCGTGTAGGGAAAGAGTGTACGTCCTGGTTTAGAT
>CAMTOT010000235.1 GCA_947074165.1 uncultured Bacteroidales bacterium | reverse complement strand
GTTTTGATTCGGAATAAAACTGACAAAAAATAAAAAAAAAAAGTGGCACGCAATTTGTAATATTATTTTCGGACGGACGAAAACTATAATGTTTGATAGTCGGTTCTAAGATACTTTATTGTGTTTTTTAGAACTAATAAGTTCATAAAGTAAAAATGAAAAAATATTAAGAATATAATTATTAAAATATACTGAAATGGGAAAAATTATTGGTATTGACTTAGGTACTACAAACTCATGTGTAGCTGTAATGGAGGGTAATACTCCTGTGGTTATTAGTAATTCAGAAGGTCGTGCAACTACACCTTCTATCGTAGCTTTTGTTGACGGTGGTGAGCGTCGTGTTGGTGAGCCGGCTAAGCGTCAGGCTGTAACTAACCCTACACGTACAATTTTCTCTATCAAACGTTTTATGGGGGAAAACTGCAACGAGATTAAAAACGAGATTCCTCGTGTTCCTTATAAAGTAGTTTGTAATGAAGCAAACATGCCTCGCGTAGAGATTGAAGGCAGAACTTATTCTCCGCAGGAAATTTCAGCTATGGTACTTCAGAAAATGAAAAAAACTGCTGAAGACTATCTTGGACAGGAAGTTACAGAGGCTGTTATTACTGTGCCTGCTTATTTTAATGACGCACAGCGTCAGGCTACTAAAGAAGCCGGAGAAATAGCTGGTCTTACAGTTCGCCGTATTGTAAATGAACCAACTGCTGCCGCTCTTGCTTACGGTCTTGATAAAACAACTAAAGATATGAAAATCGCTGTATTTGACCTTGGTGGCGGTACATTTGATATTTCTATCCTTGAGCTTGGCGATGGTGTATTTGAAGTAAAATCAACTGATGGTGACACTCACCTTGGTGGAGATGACTTTGACCACGTAATCGTTGACTGGTTGGCTGAAGAATTTATTAAAGAAGAAGGAATTGACCTACGTAAAGATCCTATGGCTCTGCAACGTTTGAAAGAAGCTGCAGAAAAAGCAAAAATCGAGCTTTCTTCTACTACATCTACAGAGATAAATTTGCCTTATATCATGCCAGTTAATGGTATTCCTAAACACCTTGTTAAGAGCTTGACTCGCGCTCAGTTTGAGAAACTTGCAGACTCATTGATTAAAGCAACTATCGAACCATGTCGCACAGCATTGAAGAATGCAGGTCTTTCTACTTCTGAGATTGATGAGGTAATCCTTGTAGGTGGTTCTACTCGTATTCCTGCTGTTCAGTCTGAAGTTGAAAAATTCTTTGGTAAGGCTCCGTCTAAGAGTGTAAATCCTGATGAAGTTGTAGCTGTAGGTGCTGCTATTCAGGGTGCGGTTCTTAGTGGTGACGTAAAAGATGTATTGCTTCTTGACGTGACACCTCTTTCTCTTGGTATTGAGACTCTTGGAGGTGTAATGACAACTCTTATTGCAGCTAATACGACTATTCCTACACGTAAGTCTGAGACATTCTCTACAGCCGTAGATAACCAGCCTTCAGTAGAAATTCATATCGTACAGGGCGAGCGTCCTATGGCTAAAGATAATAAAACAATCGGTCGTTTCCATCTTGATGGTATACCTGCAGCACAGCGTGGTGTTCCTCAGATTGAAGTATCTTTTGATATTGACGCAAATGGTATCCTTAACGTATCTGCTAAAGATAAAGGAACAGGTAAAGAGCAGAGCATACGTATCGAAGCTTCTTCCGGTTTGACAGATACAGAAATCAAACGTATGAAAGATGAAGCAGCTGCAAACGCTGAATCAGATAAACTTGAAAAAGAGAAAATTGAAAAACTTAATCATGCAGACTCTTTGATCTTCCAGACAGAGAAACAGCTTGCAGAAGTTGGAGATAAAATCCCGGCTGATAAAAAATCTGCTATCGAAGCAGGTCTTTCTAAACTTAAGGATGCTCACAAAGCACAGGATCTTCCTGCTATCGAATCTGCTACAACAGAACTTAACACGGTTCTTCAATCTGCAGCACAAGATATCTATGGCGCGCAGCAACAAGGTGCTGGTGCTGCCGGTGCTCAACAAGCTCCGGGTCAGGATAACAACGATGGTGGCGTTACTGATGTTGACTTTGAAGAAGTTAAATAATAGTTTGTCTTAAGATAAAAATCCAAACCGCGTTAAGAGCAAGTCTTGACGCGGTTTTTTTATTTCTAATTCCATGATTTTATCTTTTATCTATTTTGTACTCTACGACACATTATAGATTGTCGAAAAAAATGTAGCCGGCTCTTTTATATGTCGGTTATATATTAAAAATCATAAATAGATTAATCCATTTTATGTTCTGAGGCGTTTACACTATAGATAATTATTAAACACGTGAGTTATGAGTGAAAATAAAAAATGTTGTTGCGGAAGTGGCAAAGAAAAATCAGATAAAGAGAATTCTGATAAAGAAAAAGGAAAATATCCCGTTGAACCGTTTCCTAAAATAGAAAAACCGACAGAAAAAGATGAAGAAGATGCGCTTAAGGAAATAAATCCAAGTCCGGATAGTATGGACGACGAAAGAGGTTAATTTACTTTAGCAGCTGTTTATGTCAATATCTCGAAATAAAGAATCCGCCTTTGAAATGTAACAAATTCAAAGGCGGATTTTTTATTTCGAGATATTACGTATATATCAAATACAAAGATGGTTCTCAGTTCATTTCTTTATAAATTCAAGCGAAAGAACTAATCATACCTAAAGTGCATGCTTCTCTGTCCTGAATGCATAGAACAGTAGGTACAAAACGCCAATCATTAAAATAGAAAGGGAACCATTCATCCCTACATGATCAAATGCTATTCCCATCGAGAATGGGAACAATGCACCACCAGCCTGGCCCATGATCATCAGTACAGAAATAACATCCTTATTACCGGGCACATTGATTATGGCTTGCGAAAGCAGGACAGGGAATAGGTTCGCATTACCAAATCCGATAATGACAATACAGGCAAATATGGCGAAGCTAGAGTCTGCAAAAAACAATCCCGTAAGAGCGCATAAAATCATAATGACACTAATGAAAAAGAAAACCTTATTATTTACTTTCTTTAAAAAGAAAGTCCAGAAAAAACATCCTGTCAATCTGGCTATAAAATACAGGCTGGCTCCGAAAGAGGCTTTGTCTATTACATAACCTAATCTATACATGAGTAGTTTAGGTGCTACCGTATTTGTACTTATGTCAATTCCCACATGACACATAACGCCGATAAATGCAAATAATACTACCGGTTTTTTAAGCAGTTTAATACATTCCCGAAAAGACGGAGTATCCTCTTTATCTGGTGACTTGTCAAATTTTGCCATACTCATCATAATCATAGAAAACAGAGTTATGATAAGATATACGATAAATAATAAATGCCAACTCAAACCTGTTCTATATGTAAGATATACCGAGCCAAGCATAGCAATATAAGGAGCCGAGAATGATGATAATGTCTTTATAAACTGACCAAAAGTAAGATTTACAGCAAGTTCTTTACCGGAAATAGTACCTGAAAGAAGAGGGTAGAGTGATGTCTGCAAGCTAACGTTCCCTATGCCAAGAATAATAAAACTTGTGACCATAAGAGGGTAAGAAGAACCAAAAACAGGCAGTACCATAGATAGAGCCATGACAGCCATACTTAGAATAACAGCTTTCTCACGTCCAATTTTATGCATAAGAAGACCGGCTGGTATCGTTATGACGAAAAACCATATATAAACCAGAGATGGCAAAAGATTGGCTTTGGCATCATTAATATGCAAACTGACTTTAATATAGTTTGAGGCAATTCCCACCATTTCGATAGAACCAACTACAAAAAAACATATCATAATAGATATGATTTGTAAGTCAAGATATTTACGGCTTTGCGGCATTGAAAAAAGTATAATATATATGCAAAAAATGATTATTCTTCATTTTGCATTATTGGTTGATAATTCATTTTAGAGTGACTGTCTTTGACTTCCGCAACCTTAAAATACTTGATATGATAGCCTCCTTTTCCTTCAAGAATAAGTGAGTCATGTGTAAGATTTACAATATCAAGAGTGTCAGAAAATCCTACAGCCTTACCACTATTATAATTTTTGCCTTCGATAATAATTTTGTCACCTTTTCTTTTCCAGTTTTCATATATAATAGTCTTATTATTAATAGATATAGCTTTTCCTGACTTTTCAAAACTAACACCCTGCCTTATGGCCGGATTACCAGATTTAATTTCTATCCAGTTGCCTACAATTTTATCACTATTTACATTTGCACACGAAAAAATGAAAATCAGGCATATTAAGAATAATAAATTTCTCATAGTTGATTTATATTGATGCTTATTATATAAAAACAAATAAAGTGAACCGGTTGTTTTAACATTATAATCAGGCGTTTGATTTATATGGATATTTCAACGGGACGTGTCCGGGTTCTGACAAGAATATGGATTTACAGTGTATGTTTTCTAAGTTCATTTATAAATATCTCCGGATTTCTTGAGTTTTCATATTCTTTGTCTCATTATACCGGAAATTTAGTAGATGTAGTGATTGGGTTGTTCAATGAGATTAGGTTGAGCACAATACTTGTTTTTTGCGGATTGTTCACCTGTTTTATGTTAGGTGCTACCTTAGCTGCGTTTGTAAATAAAGAAAAAGATTTTGCTCTGCAATCTCGCTATGGGGAGGTTCAGCTGTCTATAGGTATAATAATTCTATTCATATATTTCATTATCCCTGATAAATGGATTTATATATTCGTTTTTAGTGCGATTCTTGGTGTTCAGAACGGTCTCATCCGAACTTATAATGGTCTTGGATTTCGTACAACTCACATTACAGGTACTTTAAGTGATCTTGGATCATTTATCGGATATTATCTTGCGGGGGATAAAACAGCAGGATGGAAAATTATATTTGAGACATGTTTACTTATCTCATTTACACTTGGCACTGCGTTTGGTGTTATAATTTATCTGTGGTTGCAGAGTAAAATATTTATTATAGCCGGAGCTTTGTATATTTTATCTGGAATAATATATTTTATTTTAAGATACATATATAGCAGAATCATAGATTGATACGACTGTGAAGTGTATTATATTAGAAAAAAAGTATTTTTTATTTTATGAAAATATTTGGAGGGTAAAGAAAATTGTATAATTTTGCACTCGCTAAAGGGAACTAAGCCCTGAAGTATG
>CAMTOT010000234.1 GCA_947074165.1 uncultured Bacteroidales bacterium | reverse complement strand
GAGATAATGAGCGGTGACTGGAGTTCAGACGTGTGCTCTTCCGATCTATAAACTATTTTCAGTATCAAATTTCTATGTTCCAAAGATCAAGGTTGAAGAAGACAGACTACATATTTTAGCCAAGAAGATTCAACTTTGGATCTCTTTTTTGCCGGAACGAGGCACAGAAGAGTATATTAAAAGAGTATTAGAAAATCAAGAGCTTTTGATTGGGGACAGAATATCACAAGTTCGATTTACTGTAGAAAGTGTAGAGGAGATTAGAAAGGTTGATTTTGCAGAGTCTGTAGACTACCTTTCATTGTCGCCGATTGTTGTTTCTACATTGAGAATGAACAGAAGCATTGAATATATCGGACCATATGATGACGGCTACTGTGATATATTGTTGGACAATATATTAGAGAAGTATTATCATTTCTACGGACATGAATTCCCTTATAATCCGCAGTTTAGACTTGATATTCTGAATGATCCAAAACGAAAAGGTATATTCATTAAGCGTTTTTCTATGGATGAAACTAAGGTGATAGGATTCATGTATAAGTTTAGACTGACTATGCACCCGACCTTACAGCATCTGGTTTATAATACAGGTCTTGGAGATAAAGTCGGATTAGGATTTGGTTGCGTGGAAGTTATACGTGATCCTAATTAATAAAATATCTCTGAAAATTAATTTTTATTCATAAGAATCCGTAAAAACACAATTTAATTTTTGTTGTTTAAAATTAGATTAATTACTTTGTATGATAATTCCTATTTAAGGTAATTGAAAGGTATTTTTAGTTATCGGAATTCTGAATTTTTTATCAGCATTAATTATAAAAGTATGACTGAAGAGCTAAACGTATCGCAATCTCCAATTAACGAGAGCGATAATCACAACAACCAGCCTGTTTGTATACAGGAATTTAAGAGAGAATATACAGACAGAGAGAGTATCCTTTCGAGACTTGAAGAACTGAATAACCTTCCTGTGGATGAAATAAAAGAAGAGATTGATTTTCTTAAGCAGCTATATTACAAATTAAGAAAATCTGAAATAGACTCTTTAAAAGAAGCCTTTCAATCTCAAGAAGATAGTGAGGATAAGGAATTTATAGCAGATACAGATGCTCTTGAGGATAAATTGAAAGTTCTTTTAAATGAATTCAAGTTGCGTAAAGCTGCACTTCAGGAAGAGCGAGAAAACAAGAAAAAAGAAAATCTTCAAAAGAAGACAGAAATCCTAGATAAACTTAAAACTATCGTTGCGGATTCAGATAGCATCAACAAGCATTATTCTGAATTTATTGAATTGCAACAGCAGTTTAAAGAAATCAATGATGTTCCGGCAACTAATATTAGCGATCTTTGGAAACAGTTCCAGATTGTAACGGAAACTTTCTATGATTTACTTAAGATAAATAAAGAACTGAGAGATTATGATTTTAAGAAAAATCTTGAAAAGAAAGAATCTCTTATAGCTGCAGCAGAAGCTCTTACAGAAAAAGAAGATGATATAGTAGCTTCTTTTAGAAAACTTCAGGATTTACATGATGAATGGCGTAAAACTGGTCCTGTTTCAGCAACTGTCAGAGAAGAACTTTGGACAAAATTCAAAAACCTTTCTTCTATTATAAATAAGCGTCACCAACAGTATTTTGAAACTCTTAAAGAGACAGAGTCCGCTAATGAATCTGCAAAAAGTGCAATTTGTGAGACTATAGAGTCTTTTAATTTATCTGAACTTACATCTTTTCAGCAATGGGAAGACAAGACAAAAGAAGTTATAAAACTTCAGGAGGATTGGAAGAAGTTAGGTTTTGCTCCTAAAAAGACAAATAATCAGATATTCGAAAGATTTAGAAAAGCATGCGATAATTTCTTTAAAGAAAAAGCGGATTTTTATCGTAACGCTAAAGATGTAATGATACAAAATCTTGAAAAGAAGAAGGCTTTGTGTGAAAAAGCAGAATCTTTAAAAGATAGTACAGACTGGCGTCATACTACAGACATTCTTGTTGCTTTACAAAAGGAATGGAAAACTATAGGATCGGTTCCTCGAAAATACTCTGATTCTATATGGGCTAGATTTATTGCGGCTTGTGACTTCTTCTTTGCAAATAAAGAAAAGAATATGGCTTCGAGTAAATCTGTTGAAGCGGAAAATCTTGCAAAGAAAAAAGCTATTATTTCAGAATTGAGCGCTTTAAGTGAGTCAGAATCAGCAGATCAAAAAAGTGTTAGAGACTTTATTGCTCAGTGGAATGCTATCGGGCATGTGCCATTTAAAGAAAAAGATAAAGTTTATAAAGAATATCAGGCTCTTCTTGACAAGCTATTTAAGAAGCTTAATGTTCACGGAGCGAAGAAGAATCTTGATAACTTTGCAGCAAATGTAGATAAACTTGATTCTAAACACGCTTTATATCAGGAGAGAGATAAATTGTCAAGAGCTTTTGATAGGATTAATAATGAGGTTAAGACTTATAATAATAATCTTGGTTTCCTTTCATCATCTTCAAAAGGGGCAAACTCTTTGGTAAAAGATATTGAACGAAAAATAGAGAAGTTAAAAGAAGACTTGCAAGTTATAGCGTCTAAAATAAAAATGATTGACGAAAAGCTTAAATAATAAGTAAAAAAATAGCTAATTAACGAAAAAATGCATTCAAAAGTTGTATCGGCTTTTGAATGCATTTTTTGTATTTATATGGAATAATTAGCAAGAAGAATTTTAAGGCTTGTGAAACTCTTAAAAGCGCTTTAGTAAATGAGTATGAAGCAAAGCATGGCGAGAAATCATATTGTAAGATAGCCTCTAATTAATATGATGCCCGTCTTTAAGTAAGCATATTTATCACGCTCATATATATAAGCATGCCTATAATGTCGTTGGTGATGGTAATAAACGGACCTGTTGCTATAGCCGGGTCAATTTTAAAACGCTCCAGAGTTAGCGGCACTATAGTTCCGAATATGGAAGCAAACATAACTACCGCAAACAAAGATAGTGAAACGGCTGTCGTAATGCCCGGATCGCCAAGCCTGAACCAGTTATATGCAAAAACAAAAATAGATATCACCGAAGCGTTTATAAGTCCTACGCCGGCTTCTTTAAATAACTGCTTCCCGGCCGTCTGAAGATTGAGAGAGCCATTAGCCAAACTCTGTACAACAATAGCAGAAGACTGGATCCCAACATTCCCACCCGTACCTCCGATAAGAGGAATAAAAAGTGCTATGGCAGGATTTGTAGCAAACCCTTCTTCAAAATTGCCAAGTATGACAGAGTTGCACAAACCACCTATCATACCAATCAATAGCCACGGAATACGAGCCTTGGTCTGTGTCAGTATTGTATCTGATGTTTCTACATCCTGGGATAGACCCGAAGCCAACTGATAATCGCGTTCGCTAATTTCTCTGACCTTATCCATAACGTCATCGACAGTAATCTGACCAACAAGTCGGCCAATGCTGTCTACTACGGGCATGGCGATTAGATTGTATTTCTCAAAGTCATTAGCCACATCTTCTATAGGGGCATCTGACTTTACCGAAATAGGATCCTTCATCATAACCTTGCGAACCTTTGAAACCGAAGGGCTTGTTATCATGCTTTTAAGAGGGAATATACCAACCAATCTGTCATCGTCGTCGGTAACGTATACATAGTGTATGTCATCTACATCTTCTGCCTGATTCCTCATCTCACGTATACACTCCTGCATACTCAGGTTTTCGTTTACGACAATCATCTCCGTGCCCATTAGACCACCGGCTGTATCTTCGTCGTACTTCAAAAGGTCCACAATTTCTCCTGCCTGTTCAATATCATTGATGTGGGAAAGGATCTCTTCCTGTTCGTTTTCATCAAGATTACGTATAAGGTCAACAGCGTCATCAGTATCCATATTCTGAATAAACTGTTGCGCGATTGTCTCATTAGGCAGGTGCTCGAGGAGTTCTTTTTTATCATCATCATCAAGCTCGGAAATAACGTCACCCGCCATTTCCGGATCAAGATGCATATAAATATACTCAGCCTCTTTGATATCAAGGCTCTGATAAAGTTCTGCGATATCTGCAGGGTGCAAGTCGCTAAGTAGTTCCAGTACTCTGTCCTGATTGCTATCTTTAATAGCTGAACGTACCTGCGAAATAAAATCTTCATTAAATCTGATCATTCTAAGTCAGAATTTAACAGTCGGAAACTTTTGATTCCCCGACCGGATTTTACATTTGTATAATTATCTCAAATCTGTACTTACTGTACAGGCACAAAAGGCTCAACCAAATTGGTAAGTGCAATAAACTGCTCAACAGAGAGCTGCTCAGGGCGTTTGTCGAAAATAGAATCGGAAAACACTTCACACTCTTTCCCCAGTAATGCTTTCAATGAATTTCTCATTGTTTTACGGCGCTGATTAAAAGCTGTTTTTACTACGCGCTTGAATAGTTTCTCGTTGCAGTTAAGATCCTTAACAGCGTTGCGTGTCATCTTAATTACTGCGGATTTTACTCTTGGCGGAGGATTGAATACATTTTCATGTACCGTAAAGCAATATTCAATATCATACCATGCCTGCATGAGTACACTCAAGATGCCATAAGTTTTATTACCCGGCTTAGCTGCCATTCTTTCAGCTACCTCTTTTTGTATCATACCGCTACAACAAGGGATTTTATCTTTATAATCAAGTACTTTGAAAAATATCTGACTTGATATATTGTATGGGTAGTTACCAATTACACAAAATTCACCTTCATAAAGTTTATCTAAATCCAGTTTCAGAAAGTCGTGCTCAATAACTCGCCCTTCGAGTTGAGGAAAATGTTCCTTCAAATATGCGACCGAATCCCAATCAAGCTCCACGACAGTTAAATCGTACCCCTTTTCGATTAAGAATTGAGTTAACACTCCCATACCAGGACCAATCTCAAGCACAGGTATAGATTTAAAATCCTCTAGTGTGTCTGCTATTCTTTCAGCTACGCTTAAGTCGGTAAGGAAATGCTGACCGAGGAATTTTTTTGGTTTAACTGTTTTTATCATTATTTTAAAATTTGTAAATGAAATGCAAATACTTCTTTCAGGTATTTCTTTAAAAAGTACGCAAATCTCAATATTTTTGTCTTATAAGTAAAGATGTGAGATCGGAAGAGCGTCGTGTAGGGAAAGAGTGTACGTCCTGGTGTAGAT
>CAMTOT010000233.1 GCA_947074165.1 uncultured Bacteroidales bacterium | reverse complement strand
AATCATAAATATACGCGAGCAGATGTGGAAGAGATCAAAAGCTATATCAGACAATGTACTTCAATATAATGGCAAACACTACGGCCGGTAGTGCAACACTTATAGACTATCTTGATAAGGAAGAAAACTCCGTAAAGAGATTTACTGACTATCTCGAGAAAGAGAATGTTATGGATAGCCCGGACTATTTCTTTAATGAAAGCTCAAGAGAGATACAGAAGGATGAAGTTTGTAAAGGGATAGATTCTAACAATTATAAGCTATCATTAAACGAACACCGCTTCTTCTCCATTACGGTCAATCCATCAAAAAAAGAGATTGAGCATCTAAAAAATTTGGCTTCATCTCAGGTCGCAGATCTAATAAGAATACAAGAGGAACCCGGCTTAAAGGCAGAGTCCGAAAAAACCATAACGGACACCTTAATTAAAGAGATGATGAAGGAATATGCAATTTCCTTCATGGATGAATATGCTCTTAATTTTAATCGTGAAGGAATAAATTCATCTAAAGATTTGGTGTGGTATGCCCGTGTAGAAAAAGACCGATACTGGAAAGGAAATTCCAAAGAGGTGCAGCATAATAAAAAACTACAAAGAGAGATCTCAAAGGCATTGAACATGGGAGACGAGTCACGTGCATCAGAATTGAGAAAGGAACTTATACTTGAGTCTGATGTAAGAAAGGGTGGAGCCAATGTGCCAATAACGGAATGGATGCCTAAAAGCGGAACAAACTATCACATACATATTGTAGTTTCAAGACGGGATAGATATAAAAAATACAGACTATCACCACTCTCGAAAGCGAGAAAGAATTCAGAACATAAAGTCAATGGGCGTACTTGTATGGTGGGTTTTGACCGCAATAAGTTCTCTAATGCCATTGAGGCAAAGTTTGATAATATGACAGCGTATGGAAGAGGATTTAGTGAGAGGTATGAATCACGAAAATTAGCAAAAGAGGACCCCGAGAAATACAGAGAAAAATTAATAGAACATTACAAGCAGAACAGGGATATATCTTCAAATTATAGGAGCTATAAAGATAAGTCGCAAGGGTATAAAAACGCCGGCAGAATCAGGGATAAAGCCATACAGTCATATTTCAGAATTAGTACGTGCAACAAGATAGAAGGCAGCCATTTTGTGAGGGGTGTAACATCAAGCCTGCAATCAAAGAATATGTCACGACAATTAGCAGTGAAACTCTTTAGTCAATACGCAGCATTGGCCGGAATGTCATCTTTAGCACCTGTTATAGCACCATACAAAATGATGTATAGTCTTGGCAGTAAAATGCTCACTTTAGATACAGGAAGAAAGGATTCCCGGATGGAAAGATAGAGAATATATCTATTTGTAATTTCTAAATTATGAACGAATTTTTTTTAATATACAGCATATATCCGATGCAGTGTCTATGGGCTCTGTTTTTTGGTATACTTATATCCTTTCTCTGTTACAGGATAAATTCAATTCTGGGCTATGTGTCATTAATTATGATTCAAACTGCATGTTTTATCGTTATCGAAAAGACAGGGGCAAACCTCACTCAGCTATATTCATTTATATTGCCTCTTGCATGCGGCCAGCTATACCCGATATTAAAATGGGGCAGACAAAACACTACTAAGAGCCGCGCCTCTAAGACAAGCAATATAATGCGTGTTGAGATGATGGATGACAGAAAGAAGAAGCATTACATAGATGATTTAAACCGTGGTGTAGCGATTTTTGGTTCTTCAGGAGCTGGTAAGTCGGCAAGCGTAATATACTTTCTGATGAAGCATCTGTCAAAGAACAAATTCTCAGGAATTATTAATGACTATAAGGACTACGAGCTTTCAGAGATAGCATACCCGTTATTTCTTGAAAACGGAGTCGATTTTAAGGTCTTTGCCCTGCATGATGTAAACAGAAGTGTTCGCATTAACGTAATAGATCCCGGATATATTGAATCAATGAGTGATGTAACGGGTATCGTTGCAGCTCTGATGTTGAATCTAAGCCAGGAGAATGAGAGTGGCGGAACATCCAAGTTCTTTAGGGAAGGAGCCGAGAGTTTGCTTTGCGGTGTAATATGGAGATTAAAGAAAGAATATCCTCAATATTGTAATCTGCCATTTGTAATAGCATTACTACTATCTACAGAGGGGCTTCATGATACGGTGTACGTACCCGGAGTTGGAGAACAGCCCGTACCGTTTGGCCGTCTTAGCAGATTTCTAAAACAGGATAAGGAAGCAGAGATTGCGTCATCGGTATTTCTGACCGGAGTATGTAATGAACGTCAGACGGCAGCTTTGTATTCAACACTGGCATCATCCCTTAGAAAACTGGCATCACCTGAAATATTCTATCTTCTTGGAGATAATGATATAAATCTTGATCTCAATTCTGATAACTCAAGAGCGGTTCTCTCTTTCATCAATAAACCGGGAGCATTAGAGAATGTCATTTCCCCCATAAATGCGATGATTATTGAGGGATGTTTCACAGCGATGAGTAATAGAGGGAGAAAACCATCATTTGTACTTTTAGACGAGGCTCCTACGATTAAGATAATGGGGCTGGGAAGACGAATAGCGACTCTGCGATCATACGGAGTTTCATTTATCTATTGTATGCAGGATAAGATACAGGGTATGGCTCAATGGAATGGTAAGGATTATATGACAAAAGAGATCCTGACAAACCTCTCAACTCAGTTTATGGGTAAAGTCAATGATGCAGACACGGCAAAATACTATGAGAAATTTTTCGAGATAGTAAAGGAAAATCAACGCAGTGTATCAAAAGGAGAGAGCAGCTGGCTGTCGAGCGCAAACAAGGGGGAAATTAGGGTTACTACCTCACAAAAGGAAAAAAGTAAAGTTAGAGGATATGAGTTCTTTCAACTAAAGCAGGGCGAATTTATCATGTTTGCAGATGGAAGGGATGACAGATTTAGATTTTACTATACACCACCTGTTAAAAGACTACCATCGCCATGCCGGGCAGTAACCAGAGATGAGCTGCAGGACAATTTTACTAATCTCTTAGATGATGCATCATCATTCTTGAGATCTATACTATAATGGCAAACTTAATTACAAATCAATAAATAATACACATTTAATTAATTATGAAGAAACTAATTCTTTCAGCTGCTATTCTTATGGGTACGGCAATCAGAGTAAGTGCGCAGTCAAAGGTTTTTGGAAACTTTGCATCACAGCTACAAAGTGAAGTAGAGACACTTTTTCCAATCATTCTGAGCATTGTGTTTATCATTTGTGCGCTTTTCAATATGGGTAATTTCTTTGGTGAGAACAGAGATATTAAGAAAGGAATTACCAATATCATTCTTTATGTAGGTGGTACATTTTTAATTATCGGAGTGTACACATACCTTACAAGTATTTCACTATAATGAAAGTTAAGGTACAAACAGGAATAAGAAGAAGACCCGAGATAATCGGGCTTCCTCTTAGATCCTTCTTTATTCTACTGTTATCACTTATACTACTTGTTCTATTGATACTTAGCTCATTCACACTCCTTAGATGCATTGTTATTATTGTACTTATGGTTGTAGAGTATGGAGTATTATTTTATATAAAGTCAAGAGATACAGAGTTTCACAATGATCTGCCCAACGAGATACTCAACGGTTAAGATTTACTGATACAGAATTAATGTACTATTATTTATTAATTGATGACAAAAATATACACACGTCACACGCCATTGATCTATGAGATTGACGATAATGTAATCTTCAGCTCAAGAGGTGAGACAATAGTAGCTTATAGGATAGAGTATAAAGAGAAGTATACTCTTAATCACGAAGATTTTGAACGTATACATGGAGATTGGATAAGAGCACTCTCTCTTCTTCCGACAGGAACAATAGTTCAAAAAAGTGACTGGTATGAAAAGTCTCGATATGACAGCTCGGCTCTGTCAAAAGATAACTTTTTGCAACGCTCTACCGCTGAATACTTTCAGGAGCGGGAATATATTGCGCATAACGGCTATATCTTTCTTGTAATGCCTTGTGGTGTATACGAAAGGTCGCAGGCAGGTAATCCTTTCAGGATACCATCTGTAAGAAAGATGCAAGACCATGATATCAAAAAGCAAAGATTCCTTGAAGCAGCAGAACTAATGCGTGAGATGCTCGAGAGGAGCGGAGATATCAGACTCAAAGCAATGACACAAATGCAGATAGAGGAGTACGAAAGAGTATACCTCAATGGCTTTAACAAAGATAACTTAGTAGATCTGGTTATAGGTAAAGAGTCAGTCTCTGCAGGGAACAGGCAAATCGGTATTATGGCTGTTACCAACGAAAGGTACTTCCCCGGTGCGGTATACTCTTCGATTGAGGATAGAAACTACTCCGGCAAGGCAGATGACTTCATCTTTTTTCAGGGTATGATGGATGATATAACCTTTTCGTTGGAGTTCTCACATATCTACAATCAGGTGATTATAATAGATGACCATAGGAATCATGTAAAGAAACTTGAGAGTAATCTAAGGGATATGATTGGGGCAAGACGCTTCTCAACAGAGAATCAAAGAGGAGTGGATGAGCTAAAAGGATATTTGGACGAGACAATCTCTAACCCTCAATCAAGGTATATAAGAGGCCATAGCAATATTATCTACTGGAGTGACGACTCATTTATGTTTGAGAACGCAACAAGGAATATACAAAGTATACTCAGGACAAAGGACTTTATTCCTTACAGGGGAACGGGAGCGGGGCTTAAAAGCCTTTTTCTTAACAGCCTTCCGATGAATATATCCTGCATGGAGAAGAATATGTTCTACCTGGTAGACATATCTGTTGCCACAGCACTGTTTGTGAATAATTCAAATTACAAGAATGCTCAAGAGGGGATAATATTGAATGAGCGAATGTTTAATATACCGGTAAAGTTTGATTTCTGGGACTCGGACCGCAAGATGATAACCTCAAGAAACTTTGCCATTGTAGCACCAACGGGAAAAGGTAAGTCATTTACGGCAAATCATATATTCAGACAGCTTGTCGAGGACGGTATTATTCTAGTGATAATAGATCTTGGCGACAGTTACCTTAAGCTCTCAAGATTGCTACCGGCAGAGGATACTCTTGTGTTACGCTATAAAGAGGGGGAACCATTAGGGCTTAATCCGTTTCTTCTGGACGGAGCACAGCTTACGCCAC
>CAMTOT010000232.1 GCA_947074165.1 uncultured Bacteroidales bacterium | reverse complement strand
TACACCAGGACGTACACTCTTTCCCTACACGACGCTCTTCCGATCTTCTGTTTCTTTTGAGTTTTTTATTAAATGGATGTATTGAGAATGATATTCCATATCCGGTTATAAAAATGCAGGTGCTGCAGTTTGCCGTTGACGGGCAAATCGGTTCTGCGGCAATAGATACAGATAATAGAGTTGTTAGCGTCAGCCTTGAAGAAGGAGTAGATGTAAGAAATGTAAAGATTAATAAGTTAGAATTGACAGATGGCTGTAAAACTGACTTGAATATTAATACTATTCTTGATCTGTCATCACCCTACAAAGTGACATTATCTTTTTATCAGGATTATGTCTGGACAATAATCGCAACTCAGAGTATTGATAGGCGTTTTAGTGTAGAGGGACAAATCGGTTCGCCGGTTATTGAAGAGAGTTCATTCAGGGCAATAGCTTATGTAAGCACAAAGACTGATTTGAAGAGTATCTCTATAAAGGATTTAAAACTCGGGCCTGAAGGTTGTACTATGTCACGTACTATAGAGGAGCTTAGCGGAAGTTTTATTCAAAGCAAAAAAGTAAATGTCTCGTATCATAATAAAATTGAAAACTGGACTTTATATGTCTTTCAGAAGGAAAGCGCTGTAACTACTGAGCCGGCAGACGCATGGGTTAATGTGGCATGGCTTAAAGGACAGGGACTTGAAGATACAGAGAAAGGATTTGAGTATCGCCAAAAAGGTACTGATGAGTGGATTATTGTGTCTTCAGAGATAAAAGATGATGGCGGTGTGTTTAAATCACGCCTAAATAACTTGCAGCCGAAAACAACTTATGAATATAGAGCCCGTTCGGATGAAGACTATGGTGAGGTAGAAGAGTTTACTACCATAGCTGCACAGGAACTGCCAAACGGTTCTATGGATGAGTGGCATAAAAATGGAAAGGTGTGGAATCCGTGGGAACAATCCGGTGCGTCATTCTGGGATAGTGGTAATCGCGGGGCTACGACGCTTGGTGAAAGTATTACTACTCCGGTAACAGATATATGGAGTGGGAAATCGACAGGTTATGCCGCGTCTTTATACTCTAAATTTGTTGGAATAAGTTCGTTTGGTAAGTTTGCCGCCGGGAATCTTTTTGTAGGAGAATACTTAAGAACTGATGGTACTAACGGGGTATTGAGTTTTGGAAAACCTTATACATCATATCCAACAAAACTGGATCTATATTATAAATATACTCCAGCCCCTATTGATAATATAACGGAGGAAATGAAGCCTTACGTTAAGGCAAACGATCCTGATACATGCTTTGTATATGTAGCACTGTGTGACTGGGATGAACCTCTGGAGATACGTACAAAACCGTCGGATAGAAAACTGTTTAATCCTAATGATCCTAATGTGATTGCTTATGCCGAATTTAAAAGTGCGGAAAAAATAACGGATTATGAGAAACTAACTCTTGAGCTTGAATACAGGGCGACAGACAGAAAACCTAAATATATACTTGTTGTATGTACAGCAAGTAAATATGGTGATTATTTTACAGGAGGCGCGGGAAGTTTACTTCATGTAGATGAACTGAGTCTGGGTTTTGATTATTAAATTATAAATAATATATGGGGTAGTAGCGATAGTGTTACTATCCCATTTTTTTATGTATGTAGCTTTAGATTAATTATAATTAATGAAAATAATAAACATTTAGTGATAATAAGCGTTTAATATGTATCCAAATTAAAACGCAAAAACATGGGTTTCTGGCATTTATTTTCCATTATTTATCTTCTTTCGGGTTTCATTTCCGCTCTGATCATTTCATTTAGTCTTTATTCAAATCCTCAGAGGATGAAAATTATGGTTCCGGTTTGGGTACTTACGGGGCTATGGGCAAGTATATTCGGTCTGTTTTGTTATTTTCGTTTTGGTATAAATCGTAAAGGAGAAGAGTACGATACTATAGCGATGGCAGATATGGATATGCATATGTCTGATATGGATATGACTAATATGTCAGGAATGACTAATATGGGGGATATGCATATGGGAGATATGCATGCTATGCCCGCGATGAAAAAGAAAAAAAAGCAAAGGGGGCATACTCGCCCAATGTGGCAGAAATCAGTGCTGTCTGCCTTTCATTGCGGAGCAGGCTGTACGCTTGCTGATATTATCGGTGAGTCTGGCGGATATCTGTGGCTTAATAAAATTGAGGGATGGAATATTGCTTGGCAATGGGGATTAGATTATCTTCTTGCGTTGCTTATAGGAGTCTTGTTCCAGTATGCGGCTATACATCCGATGCAAAAGATGTCTTTTGGTAAGACTCTGTCCAGAGCGTTTAAGATTGATTTCTTTTCATTGACCAGTTGGCAGATTGGCATGTATGTATGCGCATGGTTTATATTTTTTGTTTTTCCAGGTCATTTATTTCATGCCGACAGTATTATGTTTTGGTTCATTATGCAGATTGCAATGAGTGTAGGATTCCTTTTTGCATACCCTACAAATTATATTCTTATTAAAACCGGTATAAAACCGGGCATGTAACAGTAAGTTGGATTATTTGTTTGATAAGGTGTATAAAATATAGATATTACATTTTTATGGACAATTTTCCCATGCTTTTGCACAATCCATACATTTATACCTCTAACTAACTTCTTTATATTTGTAAAAGTAGAAAACACATTATACGTATTCTAATACCGGATTCATTCCTTCCCTTAAGTTGAATTAAACAATAAATATCTTATAATTCTATGAAGCAATTATTCATCCTATTAATGGTAGTGGTATGCCTGCCTGTAAGTGCTAAAAGCAGAAAGAATGCAAAAAAAGAACTTTGGCCTGATGGCTCGTCTATTTCAGAATGGTTTTTTAAAACTGACGTGGCTGATACTAAACAAACAAAAAAGAATTATGTAATTACCGATTTCGGGGTTGTAAATGATAGTACGATTGTTCAGACAAATCAGATACAGTCAGTAATAGATCAAGCCGCTTCTGAGGGAGGTGGTGTGATTATTATTCCGGAGGGTACTTACTTAAGCGGTGCGTTGTTTTTTAAACCCAACACTCATCTTTATGTCTCAAAAGAGGGCGTACTAAAGGGTTCAGATGATATTTGTGATTTTCCTCCTATGGATTCTCGTATGGAAGGGCAGAATCTAAAATATTTCCCGGCGCTTGTAAATGTCTACAATGTAGATGGATTTACTCTTACCGGAGAGGGCATTATCAATGGTAACGGTTTGAGATATTGGAAGTCTTTCTGGCAACGTCGTTCAGTGATACCAAAATGTACAAATATGGATGAGCTTCGTCCGCGCCTGCTTTTTGTATGGAATTCAAATGATGTGCAGATTGCCAATGTGAAACTTGTAAATTCTCCGTTTTGGACTACTCATTTCTACAAGTGTAATAATGTAAAACTGCTCAATCTTCATATATACTCACCTTCAAAACCGGTAAAAGCACCAAGTACAGATGCTGTAGATATTGACGTTTGTAATAATTTTCTTATAAAAAACTGTTATATGTCTGTCAATGACGATGCGGTTGCGATAAAAGGCGGAAAGGGTCCCTGGGCTGATAAGGACGACAATAATGGAGCTAATACAAATATTCTTATAGAGGATTGTACTTATGATTATTGTCATGGTGCGCTAACTTTAGGTAGTGAGTCAATTTATGATAAAAACATAATACTTCGCAGATGTCTTGTAAATAATCCGGATCGTTTGCTTTGGTTAAAGATGCGTCCTGATACTCCTCAGACTTATGAATATATTCTTGTAGAAGATATAAAAGGTAATGGTAAGAATTTTATTTATATCAAACCATGGAGCCAGTTCTTTGACCTTAAGGGCAGAGAGGATATGCCTAAATCATATTCAAATAATGTAGTAATGAGAAATATTGATTTTGAATGTAACGTGTTCTTCAATGTTGATAATACGGATCAATATGAACTTAAAGATTTTACGTTTGAAAATCTGACTATTAAAACAGATAAAGGCAATGTGAATAAGGATATAATAAAGAACTTTATTATAAATAATGTTTCGGTAAATGGTGAGAAAATAGATTAATCTTTTGATTATCTGCAAGGATTTCGATATGTATTAAAATATAATCAATGCGAACAAATATTTGCAAATATTGTTATATTTATATAATTAAGATTTTGAAAGTGATTTAATCTCTAAGGAGATTAATTGCAATAATTGGATTTAATGATTGAAAAGAGGTCGCAGTGATGCGGTCTCTTTTTTTTGATATGAACATATGGCGTCCTTGCTGTTTTTGTATTTTATTTATAATCAATTTAACTGTTAGCTGTTAAATTTTGTTGGTGTTTTAATGATTGTATAATTATGCTTTATATTTGTTTGATATTATTTTAAACAAATATAAGTGTAATTAAAATTAAAGGGTATGAAAAAGTATTTAGCAGAATTAATAGGTACTATGGTGCTTGTATTAATGGGGTGTGGCAGCGCAATCTTTGCGGGTAATTCGGCAGATATTGTTGGGGCCGGAGTCGGTACGCTTGGCGTGGCATTGGCATTTGGTCTTGCTGTAGTAGGTATGGCTTATACGATTGGGGGTATATCGGGTTGTCATATAAATCCGGCAATAACTCTTGGCGTATTTTTGTCAGGTAGAATGGATGGTAAAGAGGCTTCCGGATATATGATATCCCAGTTTATCGGCGCTATAATAGGATCCGCAATTCTTTATATTTTGGTTTCTACAGGAAGTTATGCTGGTATCACCACTACCGGATCTAATGGTTTTGCGGACGGTCATTTGATGCATGCTATTATTGCAGAGATAGTGTTTACGTTTGTTTTTGTATTGGTTGTATTAGGTACGACAGACAGCAAAACGGGAGCTGGTAATTTTGCAGGTCTTGCTATTGGTCTGACTCTTGTTCTTGTTCATATTGTATGTATTCCAATTACAGGTACATCTGTAAATCCGGCAAGAAGTTTTGGTCCTGCTATATTTCAGGGAGGTGAGGCGCTTAGTCAATTGTGGGTGTTTATAGTAGCTCCGTTCATCGGCGCGGCTTTATCTGCCGGTGTATGGAAAATTTTTACTTCAGAGGAAGTATCAAAGGTTAAGGTACAAAAGGCTATTTAATCAGCAGTAGAATAAGTATATCTTACATAAAAGAGGCAGTCTAACAATATAATGTTTAGACTGCCTTTTTTTCTGTTATCATTTCAATCTCAC
>CAMTOT010000231.1 GCA_947074165.1 uncultured Bacteroidales bacterium | reverse complement strand
GATAATGAGCGGTGACTGGAGTTCAGACGTGTGCTCTTCCGATCTCATCAATTTGAGACATAACGATTTCAAGCGCTTTACCCCCTGTCACAACAATAGCACGGCATTGTGGTAGCTCTTTGAGTAGACTCTTAATATCTGCCTGCTCTACTATTTCAAGATGCTTGTCTGATGCGTTTCCGGCAAGTCTTCTTACTGATTTTGCCGTTCCGGCCAGTGCTATTCCTTTTTCTTTTAATATCTTCTTAAGCAGCTCTTTATTTATACGTTTATTTTCAATGTCAATAAAATAATTCTTATTGTCGAATAAGACTATGCCCCATATTCGCCACATATCATTGGTATAATTGGGATAAAAAAAATCCATAGACCATCTTTTTTCCTGCGGAGGAAAGCTTCCCATCATTAGTATCCTGGCACTGTCGAAAAGGAATGGTTGGAATGGGTGCTGCTCTGTCAGAATATGTTCGTCGCTATTATCTTTCATATATATTTTATCTAATATATATAATACAATAGATGAGTAATTTTAGTTTTAATAATATGCGCCTTAAAAGAGCTTCATAACATTATAATCAAATAGATTACAGCTATGGTTAAGTAGTAAGGTACTTATGTAACGTCAGGTACATTGATGTTACGCATAGGCATAGATTAGTTACAATGTGGATATTTATAAAAAACATGGCGTTGTACCTTTGTTTCAGATAAATCACAGTAATTAATTCTTAAGCTAATCGACAGATGAAAAACTTACTAAAGGCATGCGTGATTATTGCCAATCTTATTTGCGTATCTGTTTACGCGTCTCAGCCATTTATATCTTTTTCTAATGATCAATCAAAATCTCTGACTATCTCATGTGAAGGTAATCCGGTTTACATCTCATGGGATGCAAAAGACCATAAGGGAGTCAGGATAGCTCTTAATTCACTTAAGGAAGACTTCTCACGTGTTACAGGAGAAGAGTGTATCATTAATGAGAATTACAATGGGGTAGAAAGCATCATCATCGGGTCTTTTGATAAGAGTCGTATAATTAAAGAGATTGTCAAATCCGGAAAGATTGATAAACGCGATCTTATAGGAAAGAGGGAAAAATATATAATTACCGTGATAGACAATCCTGCCGGAAAAGGTGGTAAAGCTTTGGTTATTGCGGGAAGTGATATGCGAGGTACGATATTCGGTATATATGAATTATCTTCCCAAATCGGAGTTTCTCCATGGCATTATTGGGCTGATGTCCCTGTAAATCAGAAAAAAAATATTTATGCGATAGACGGAATATATACAGACGGAGAGCCCGCAGTGCAGTATCGCGGTATATTTATAAATGACGAATGGCCCGCTTTCGGCGGATGGACAAACGCCAGATTCGGCGGATTCAATAGCAAGATGTATAAGCATGTATTTGAATTAATATTACGACTTAAAGGTAATTTCTTATGGCCGGCTATGTGGAGTGCGGCATTCTATACTGATGATCCTGAAAACGGAAAGCTTGCTAATGACATGGGTATAATAGTAGGTACGTCACACCACGAGCCTATGGGGAAACCACATCAGGAATGGCGCAAAGTGAAAGATAATATTGGCAACGGAGTTTGGAATTACTCTACTAATAAACCCGCGCTAAATGATTTCTTTGCTGACGGAGTGGACAGACTGAAAGACTGGGAATCTGTTGTTACGATTGGTATGCGCGGTGATGGAGATGAGCCGATGAGCCGAGAAAATAATATTGCTTTGCTGGAGGATATAATTAAGAATCAGAGGGATATTATAAAAAATGTAACAGGAAGGCGTTGCGAAGCTACACCACAGATGTGGGCATTGTATAAAGAAGTGCAGGAGTATTACGACGAAGGGATGCGGGTGCCTGATGACGTGATCCTTCTATTGTGTGATGATAATTGGGGTAATGTGCGTAAACTTCCTGATCTTAATGCAAAGAAACACAAAGGCGGCTATGGGATGTATTACCATTTTGACTATGTCGGTGGTCCGCGTAGTTACAGATGGCTCAATGTATCTCAGATACAAAGAATCTGGGAGCAGATGAACATGACTTACGATTACGGTGTAGATAAACTATGGGTGGTCAATGTAGGAGATATAAAACCAATGGAATTCCCTATAAACTTTTGGTTTGACATGGCATGGGATCCTACCCGTTTTTCTGCCTCTAATCTTATCGAGTATACTGAAGATTTCTGTAATCGTCAGTTTGGTGAAAATTATGGCAGGGCAGCGTCGTTCATTCTTAATAAATACTGCAAATATAATTATCGTGTGACACCTGAGATACTTTCTCATGATACATATTCTCTCGAAAATAATGAGTTTAAATCTGTTTGCGACGAATATAAGGCTCTTGAAGCGGATGCTCTGAATCTTTATCTTAAACTACCTGGTGAATATAAAGATGCATATAATCAGTTAATCCTGTTTCCTGTGCAGGCAATGTCCAATCTATATGAGCTGTACTTTTCATTGGCGATGAACAGAAAACTATCCTCAGAGAACGATATTCGTGCAAATCTATACGCTGACAAGGTGAAAGAGTGTTTTGAGCGGGATGCCGCTTTATGTCATAGCTATGGCAACGATATATCGTCAGGTAAATGGATACACATGATGGATCAGCCACACATAGGATATACGGGTTGGGATAACCCTAAAAGGAATATTTGCCCTAATGTATATTATGTAGATTCTCTTAATATTAAGAACGGAGGATATGTCTTTATTAAAAATGATTATATCATATCTATGGAAGCGGAACATTACTATGCGTCTAAAAATAATGAAGCTACCTCATGGACCGTTATTCCTGATTATGGAAAGACACTGTCCGCTATAACTTTACAACCGGCTAATGTCTCAACCGAAGGAAGTGAGCTTAAATATAAAATGAAACTGGATTCTGATGATTCAGAGTTAGAAATCACAGTTTATCTATCTACAACGTTGGCATTTAATGACAATAAAGGTCTGCGATATACTCTTTCCGTAGATGGATCAAAGTCTAAAATCATTAACTTTAATCAGGATGCCTCAGGCGGAAATCATGATCGCTGGCTTTCAAATCGCATTATTGAGAATACCGAACGGTTTACTATAGAAGGTACAAACCGAGGTGAGATCGTTATATCCATATGCCCTCTTGATCCGGGCATAGTCTTCCAGAAAATTGTAGTGAATACCCGACCGGGATTAAAACGCAGAACGTATCTCGGAGCAGTAGAGACTCCTTATATAAGAGAGTGATTTCTTTAGTACAACTGTGTAGATAAATATGATTGTGTGTGGAATTTTTCTACACTTTTCCACACATTTACACGAAGTTACTGATGGTGTGAATTCTATAAAATGCAGCATATTAGTTGATTAGTGTTTTTGGCACGCTCCTTGTATTTTATATTGTGTATTAAACTGTAAACAAATTAAAACTTAACAATATGAAATCAATCAATTATTTTATTGCGGTAGCAACTATTCTTTTTTCTACCACATCATGCGTTGAAAGTTCTAAAAAGTATAAAACACTTATTGCAGAAAGAGACTCCCTACAAATTATTGAGCAGCAATATAACTCTACAATGGATATTCTTAATGACGTTGAGACTGGATTTACAGCTATCCGTGAGAGAGAGAATAATATTACACTTCAGATAAATGACGCGGAAGGTCAGCCAAAAACAAGAAAACAGATTATCAGATCTCAGATGGAGCAGATTAATGAAATTCTTGAAAATAATAAAGCTAAGATTGCCGAACTTGAAGAAAGACTTAAAAAAGAAGGGAAGAAAAGCAATTCACTTAATGCTACAATCAGACGTTTGCAGAATGAGCTTGCAGATCGCAGTGTGCTTGTAGAGTCTCTTCAACAGCAGCTTGCTAATAAGGATATAGAACTTGACAGACTTGCCGAAGTGGTGACTAATTTGAAATCTGATATTACTGTTCGTGATTCAATCTCACTTAGCCAGGAAAAAGAGATTGCTGGACTTGATAAAGAGATCCACACAAGATGGTACTGTGTTGGAGATAAAAGCGAGCTAAAAGATAAAAAGATCATTGAGGCTAAAGGTTTTCTTGGTATGAAAACAAAAGTAAATCCAGACTTCAACAACTCTGTATTTACAGAGATTGATATGAGAGAATGGACCTCAGTCAATACAGAAAGCTCAAGTCCGAAACTTATGTCTAACCACCCCGAAGGAAGTTATGAGCTGGTTAAGAATGAAGATAAGAGTATAACACTTAAGGTAACTGACAGTGAAAAATTCTGGAACAATACAAAGTATCTTGTTATTGTCAGATAAAAAGCAATTGTTTTAAATGGAAATAAATAGACAGGGTCTCCGCGAGCTTGAATGCTCATGGAGGCCCTGTCTGTTTATATTATTTTTGCTTGCTAACTACAATATCTCCTTCATATTTATCGCTTAATATAAGTATTACCAAAGGCCTGATCGTATATGACGTCTTTGAGCCCTCTTTCACGCTATAGTCAACGACGACACTTTTATTTGCCTCACGCAGGCTATTCACTATTATCTGTGGCGATTTATCAGACTCTTTCTCAATGATCGCGATTACATATTGAGTATCAAAGTCGATTTTTGTAGGAGTACCCTCCTTTCCCATTACCGTTGCCATACCAAAAACAGAATTAAATTGTTTCTGGGACGTAATTTTAATAACTCCGGATCCCGAATATGTATTGTTTACAAAATAATTTGACGCGGTAATAAACGGTATATCGTTATCCGTGGTACTATTTTTACTTGTTATGCCACAAGAACATACTGCAAAAAGTAAAGACAATAATATGAAAGTATATCTATTTATCATTTTTATATAATTATGAGTAATCTAAATTTTAATTAAACATTTAAAAATACAACAATTAATTTAATCGAATGAAATGAAAACTAAAAATGAAGATTAATTTTGTTGTCAATATAGTTTATGCTTAATCTTATACCAAAATCACACTAGCCATCTTTTAATTACATGATAAACAAACTAATACTCATTACTGTTTTCTTAATCTCATTTTTATCTTCCGGCCTGGCCGCATCCGGTAAATTAGACTCTCTGTATCGCACACTTGATGTTACATTAGAAAAATCAGAAACATATTTTCAACTAAAAGAGTCGAAAATAAGCGGACTTAAACGTATGCTTAATGAGTTTTCCACATCCGACGAACAAAGATATCTGCTCAATAAGGACA
>CAMTOT010000230.1 GCA_947074165.1 uncultured Bacteroidales bacterium | reverse complement strand
TAATTATTAGTCTTTTCTGTTGTTTTTCGGGAGCTGCAAATGCCCAGCAGCGACAACAAAAAACTATGTCGCAAGTAAACGCCGAAAAACAGATAAAGAAAGAAAAACAAGTAAACAAAACAGAGTATAAACATCCGCTTATAAACGGTTTGCTTGTAGGCGTAAACATAGCGGATCCGCTTTTAAGAGCATTAGGACAAGATTACGGTACATGGGAAGCTTTGGCCGAACTGAATATGCATAACAGATTTTTCCCTGAAATATCAATGGGAGTAGGTAATGGTAAAAGCATATCAGATAATGAAGAGTTTAAAGTAGAATGCAAACCAGGTTTCTTTACGAAATTTGGCATGAACTATAATTTCACATTCAACAATGATAACGCGGGCTATTTTTTCATTGGTGCTAAATATGGTATTTCTACATATAAAACTTCTTACCAGGGACTGAATTACAATGACGGATACTGGGATCCATCGGGCCCTTATAACCTGCCTGATCAGAAATTCACCTCACACTGGCTTGAGTTTGGATTTGGCATACGTGTGAATATTTATAAGAATATATCTATGGGATGGTGTTTGCAATGGAGACCTTTATTGAAGCAGGGGTCTACTGAGAACGCTGATCCATGGTATATACCGGGATATGGTGTAAAAGGTACCGGTTATGGTATAAACTATAATATATATTATCAACTACCCTTCTTTAAGTAATAATGAAAAAACGTAATATCTCACTTATAGCAGTCCTTCTTCTGTTTATTCTTGCTATTTCTATCAATAAAAAACAGACAGACAACAGTGTATATCAGAGGAATGAGGGTCTGATATTCGGCACTGTATATCACATTACATATCAATATGAAAAAGATCTTCATATAGATATAAAGGATGAGTTTAAACGCTTTGACAATTCTCTTTCCACATTCAATAAGAGCTCGGTTATTTCAAAAATAAATCAAAATGATACATCTGTCGTACTTGATAAATGGTTTACTTACGTTTTCAATTCGGGGCTGGATGTTTATAAAAATACTGAGGGCGCTTTTGATATGAGCGTGGCTCCGCTTGTAAATGCATGGGGATTCGGCTTTAAGAAAAGCGATTCTGTTACACCGCATATGATAGATTCAATAATGGAATTTGTTGGTATTGAAAAGGTTGTAATTGAAAATGGCAAAATCATAAAATCTGACTCTAGAATGATGTTTGATGCTTCTGCTATAGCAAAGGGATACGCATGCGACGTTATAGGAGATATGCTGGCTTCTAAAGGGATAGAAAATTATATGGTTGAGATTGGCGGTGAGGTAAGAGCTGAAGGAAAAAACCCATCTGGTAAATGCTGGCGAATTGCGATTAATAAACCGATCGAAGATAAATCTGGCGCTACAGGGGAGATAGAAGAGATTATCAGTTTATGCGGTGGAGGACTGGCTACATCGGGTAATTACAGAAATTTCTACTATAAAGATGGCAAAAGATATGCTCACACCATCGACCCGAGAACAGGATATCCGATAGAGCATACTTTACTTAGCGCTACTGTAAAAGCACCCGAGTGTATGATAGCAGATGCTTACGCTACGGCTTTTATGGTACTTGGTCCTGAAAAAAGCATGGAGATTGTAGAAAACACACCCGGCATTGAAGCTTTTTTTATATGCACGGGCAATGGCGACGAGAATATAATTATTCGTTCATCAGGGTTTGATACTGTAGAATGATAACATAAACAAGTGTTACTATTATAAATTTTTTGCACTACATTTGTGCATATTTTAATGAGTATGTTCCATATAAAAAGGTTATATACATTCATATTACAGACATTTATTCCGGTCTTTGCGATGACCTTTCTTATCTGTCTGTTTATAGTACTGATGCAGTTTCTCTGGAGATATGTAGATGAAATGGTGGGTAAGGGGCTTGAAATGAGCGTACTCGGAGAGCTTTTTCTTTATGCCGCTCTTACGCTTGTGCCAACTGCGCTTCCGCTTGCTATTTTGCTTGCTTCTCTGATGACTTTTGGGAACATGGGAGAGAGACTGGAACTTTTGGCGATGAAAGCAGCCGGAGTTTCGCTTATTAAAATTATGAGTCCGCTCATTATCCTTGTATCCATGATTTCGTTTGGTGCTTTTTTCTTTCAGGAAAAAGTTATGCCTGTAGCTCAGGTTAAGATGTATACACTTCTCTACTCTATGCGACATAAATCGCCTGAACTGGATATCCCTGAAGGTGTGTTTTATAAAGAGATTGATGGTTATAATATCTATATCAAGAGAAAAAACCATGAAACAGGTATGCTGTATGATATGATGATTTATGATATATCAAGCAGCTTTGAAGACATGGCAGTAATTGTAGCTGACTCGGGAAAGATGAAAATGAGGGATGATAAAAAGGCTCTTCTTCTTACTCTGTGGTCGGGCGAGTCATTTGAAAACCTTAAAGATCAGCGTACAGCGAAAGCCAATGTACCATACAGAAGAGAATCTTTCTCAAGAAAAGATATAACGATTGAATTTGACGCTAACTTCAACCGTATGGATGAGTCGGTTATGTCAAACAGATATATCGGTAAAAATATGAATCAGTTGCAGTCTTCGATTGATTCACTCACTATGCGCCGTGATTCAATTGCCGGCACTTATTCTGGCAATCTGAAAACCTATGCCTATTTCCGTGGGAGTATAAAGGATATCAATGACTCTATTATGCAGGAAAAGAAGATGGCTATAGCCAATTTTGATTCCATTTATAATACACTTACGATAAGACCGAAACAGGATATCACCAACAAAGCTATGCTCAAAGCCGCGAATATAAAACAGGACTACGAGTTTAAAGCAGCGCTTCAGAAAGATGAAGACAAAGAGATACGACGCCATGAGATAGAGCTTCATCGTAAGTTTACCTTATCGTTTGCGTGTCTGATATTCTTTTTTATCGGAGCTCCGTTGGGGGCAATTATAAAAAAAGGAGGAATGGGACTTCCGGTTATTATATCAGTATTATTATTCATCGTTTACTATATTATTGATAATATCGGGTTTAAGATGGCACGAGACGGCGAGATGAGCGTATTCGAGGGTATATGGCTTAGTTCAGGTATTCTCCTGCCTATGGGAGTGTTCTTTACTTATAAAGCTGTAAATGACTCTACGCTATTTAATCCGGAAGTATATATAGCCAAAGTAAAAGAGGTTATCGGACTTAGAAAGAAATTTGTGTTTAAGAAGAAAGAAGTCATTATTGAGACTCTTAATAATAATGAGTTTAAGCATGAAGTAGAGACCTTCAACAAAGCATGCCTTGACTATCTTGCTCAGGCTGAAGATCCAAAGTCGATTTCATTCATTAACTTTTATACAAATGCATATACACCTAAAGGACTTGGGGATCTTGTGACAGAATACAATATTTTGCTTGATAAGGGCAGCAATTCAGATTCTTTAGTAATATTAAAACAGCTTAGCGAGTATAAACAGCTATTTAAAATAAGCTTCAGCTCACCCGCGACTAGTAAAACCGTTGGCTTGATAATAGCATGTATATTGCCATTGTCTGTGCCTTATTATATACTGGCTTTTGTAAAAAGAAAAGTCAGAATAAAAGCTATAAAAGAGATCGTTGAAAACAATAAGGCTATGATTAAAACATTAAATAATGTCTAATAATCATTAGTTAATATTCACACTAAAATTAGGTTGTAGTACAAATAAGGTTGTGTATCTTTGCACAAATTAATTAAATTATGAGCGAATTTAAACTAAATACAATAGAAGAGGCTATCGAGGAGATACGCCTGGGAAATATAATCATTGTCGTAGACGATGAAGACAGAGAGAATGAAGGAGATTTTATCACATGCGCTGAAATGATGACTACTGAAAAAGCTAACTTTATGGCTATTCACGGACGCGGTCTTATGTGTGCACCTATGTCAGACGAAAGAGCTGATGAACTGGAGCTGCCTTATATGGTTAGTACAAATACATCTCTTCACGCTACACCTTTTACAGTTTCGGTAGATATGCTTACTCATGGATGTACTACCGGTATATCAGCTTATGACAGAGCAACTACACTTAAATATCTTGCTGATTTTACGGTAAAATCTGAGGAATTCGGACGTCCGGGACATATATTCCCGCTTCGTGCCAGAAGCCGTGGAGTGCTACGAAGAGCAGGTCATACGGAAGCGGCTGTTGATTTATGTCGACTTGCCGGTAAGAACCCTGTAGGGGTACTTATTGAGATACTTGACAATGATGGTTCTATGGCAAGATTACCTCGCTTGATGGAGATTGCGAAAGAATTTAATATGAAAATTATCTCTGTGGCAGATCTTATCAAATATCGCATGAAAGAGGAGTCTCTTGTTGAGATAGGTGAAGAGGTTAATATGCCGACTCAATACGGACAGTTCAGACTTATACCGTTCAGACAAAAATCTAACGGACTTGAGCATGTCGCTCTTATTAAGGGAGAATGGAATGACGACGATGCTATACTTGTAAGAGTTCACTCATCTTGCATGACAGGAGATATTTTCGGTTCTATGCGCTGCGAATGCGGTGAGCAGCTTCATAAAGCAATGGAAGCTATAGAAAAAGAGGGTAAAGGTGTGCTTATATATATGAATCAGGAAGGACGCGGTATCGGCCTTATGAATAAAATAAAAGCATATAAACTGCAAGAACAGGGTCTTGATACTGTAGACGCAAATCTACATCTTGGCTTTGAGGCTGACGAAAGAGATTATGGTGTTGGAGCCAACATACTTAAAGCTCTCGGGGTGCATAAAATGCGCCTGATGTCTAACAATCCGGTAAAACGTATCGGTCTTGAAGGTTATGGACTTGAAATTATAGAAAATGTGCCAATTGAGGTTACTCTTAATGAGCATAATAAGTTCTATATGAAAACAAAGAAAGACAGAATGGGTCACAATCTGCACAATATTAAATAAGATCTAAGTTAGATATACATAAAGGTCATGTTGCTTACGCAACATGACCTTTTTTTGTTTATAACACATTTTTAATAAACAATCCACAACAATCATTACATTGTCATAAATATCAATTTGCATTATAATATCTAGTGAACCTATAAATCTGATATATGTTTTAAGATTGGAACTTATTCTATAAAATATTTATATAAAAAAATTCAAATCATTTATAAAGGAGGATATATTATGACAGATCGGAAGAGCACACGTCTGAACTCCAGTCACCGCTCATTATCTC